>NZ_JBFUMD010000063.1:0-11484 GCF_054049555.1 Nocardioides sp. P5_C9_2 | reverse complement strand
GTCCCGGCCTCCGCGGCGTCGACGACCGCGCCGCCGACGTCGGCACCGCGGACGTCCGGGGAGGGCGTCCCCGCCGCCGTGCCGTGGGACGAGGTCGGTGCGGGCTGGACGTTGGCCGGCGTGGCCCGCGGCCCGCGCACCCGCGACGGCTACGTCACGGCACGCGTGCGCACGCTCGAGCTGGTCTCGCCGGCGGGCGCCCGCTACGAGCTGCTCCGGTCGCGGGTCGAGAGACAGCGGAGGGGGTGGCTGTCCGGCGACTTCTACCTCGCCGACGTCGACCCGGGCCGGCGCGCGGTGCTGCTGATCGACAGCTCCGGGCCGCACACCCAGAGGGCCACCGAGCTCGACCTGGTGACCGGAGCCCGTCGCTCGCTCCGCCTCCCCGCCAACGCCGGCGGCACCGGCCTGCGCCCCGACGGCGCCGGCGTGCTCGTCCAGACGGTGCAGGGCAATGTCCTCTCGCTCGCCTGGACCGGCGGTCGGTCGGTGGTGGACCGCGGCGTGGTCGGGGCGCTCCTCGCCACGCCCGACGGGACCGCCCTGGTCGGCAACAACCCCGACCAGCTGCGCGTCATCCCGCTCGACGGGTCGCCGGTGCGCACCGTCGAGACCCCGGGAGACTGCCGTCCGCTGCGCTGGTACGACGACGACGTCGTGCTGGTCTCCTGCTCCTCGCGGCGCGGCACCCGGCTGACCGCCGTCGGGCTGGACGGCACGATCACTTCCGTCGCCGGCTTGCGGCGCACCAACAGCCGGCACTTCCGAGGCCCGAGCTGGGACGACACCGAGGTGCGCGTCGTCGGCGACCGGACGATCTACCAGGGCAACGGCTCCTGCGGCGGCTCCTTCCTCACCCGCGAGCGGGCCGACGGCACCGTGCGGATGGTCCGCGTCCCGGGCAGCACCGGCGGCGTCACCATGCTCGACGCGGTCGACGACCGGCTGCGGATCGCCCACACCGCCACCTGCGACGGCGGACAGCCGCGTGCCGTGCTGTCGTTGTTCGACCCGGTGAGCAAGGACGAGGACGTGCTCGTCGCCCTCGGCCGGCGGCAGGCCTGGTCGCAGGTCCGGACCTGGGACGAGCTGCGACCCTGGGGCTTCTGAGCGCCCGGGCCGTACTAGGGTCGGCCCCGGCCCGCTCCGCGACCGCAACAGGTCCGCGGGCGAGCCACCGGACGACACCACCACTGGACCGAGCAGGGAGTCACTCATGGGTCGCTATGACGGACGCGTCGCAGTCATCACCGGAGCCGCGCGCGGCATCGGTTTCGGGACGGCGCAGCGCTTCGCCGCCGAGGGCGCGAGCATCGCGATCCTCGACCTCGACGAGACCAGCGCGCAGGAGGCCGCCGGCCGCCTCGAGCTGGTCGACGGCGCCAAGGCCGTCGGCATCGGCTGCGACGTCTCGAGGGGGACCGACGCGGAGGCGGCCGTGCAGCGTGTCGTCGACGAGCTGGGCGGCATCCACGTGCTGGTCAACAACGCCGGCATCACCCGCGACAACCTGCTCTTCAAGATGACCGAGGACGACTGGGACCTGGTGATGAACGTCCACCTCAAGGGTGCGTTCAACATGACCAAGGCCGCCCAGAAGCACTTCGTGGAGCAGCGCTACGGCAAGATCCTCAACCTCTCCAGCGTCTCCGCGCTCGGCAACCGCGGCCAGGCCAACTACTCCGCGGCCAAGATGGGCGTCCAGGGCTTCACCCGCACCCTGGGCATCGAGCTGGGCCCGTTCGGCATCAACGCCAACGCGATCGCCCCCGGCTTCATCGCCACCGAGATGACCGACGCCACCGCCGCGCGCGTCAAGATGAGCGTCGAGGACTTCCGCGCCGCCGCCGCCGAGTCGAACCCGGTCAAGCGGGTCGGCTTCCCGGAGGACATCGCCGCCGCAGCGGCGTTCCTGTGCAGCGACGAGGCGTCGTACATCACCGGCCAGACGCTGTACGTCGACGGCGGGGCCAAGCTCGGCTGAGACCCTCCGACGGGGGAGACGCTCGTCACTCCGCGCCCGCCCCGAACCGCCTGACACGCCCCCGGACCACGTCCGGGGGCGTGCCGCGTTCTGGACATGAACGCCAGGTGAACCTACGGTGGTCGGCGATTCCGTGTCCTTTCCCGTGAGGGCACGGCACCACAACCCGAATAGCCACCCCGGGCAACGCCGAGTCCTGCCCGCCCGGGGCTGGACCCCCGAGAAACGTTCGCGGGCAGGAGTGGGGGACCCACAGGTTCCACTGCCGGACCGGATCACCGGACCGGCTTGGGGTGAAGTCACCGCACGGTGGCGGAGCACTTTCCAGCTCCAACCCGACAGCTCACCTCACAGGCGTGGGAAAGGACTTTGCCATGCCCGCGATTCGTCGCATGGCGCGCTCCGGCGCGCTCACCCTCATCAGTCTCGGCGTCGTCGCCACCGGTTCCCTCGGTGTCTCGCTCGCCGCGACCCCCGCCCAGGCGGCCTCCGACCGTGACGCCGTCGTCATGGACCAGGGCCAGTACACGAAGTTCCGCAAGAAGGAGGCGGTACGGCTCAAGGCCGTCCAGAAGCGCGAGTCCAGCCGCCTCCAGACCGCCGTGTCGGTCGCGCTCGCCCAGCGTGGCGACGCCTACGTCTACGGCGCCAGCGGCCCGAACGCCTTCGACTGCTCCGGCCTCACCCAGTTCAGCTACCGCCAGGCCGGGATCAGCCTCCCGCGCACGTCGGGTGCCCAGGCCGGCGCGACGCGCCGCATCGCCCGCGACGACATGCAGCCCGGCGACCTGATGTTCTTCTACGGCTCGGGCGGCGTCTACCACGCCGCGATGTTCCTGCGCTGGGAGGACGGCCACGCGCTCATGGTCCACTCGCCCGGCTCCGGCCAGAGCGTCACCGTCGCCGCCCCGTGGACCGACAGCTGGTTCGGTGGCACCGTGCGCTGACCCAGCGCCGTACGTCACATAGCTCAGCGTCACGTGACGGGCGCGCCTTCCCTTGCGGGGGAGGGCGCGCCCGTCACACTTGACGGCGTTCGACCTGCACCATCACCGATCGGAGTTCCCCGTGCTTCCCCGCCTCCCCCTGCGACTGCGCCACACCGTCGCGACCCTCGCCGTCACCTCCCTGCTGCTCGCCGGGTGCGGCAGCGACGAGGAGCCCGCCGGGGCCCCGGCGCCGGCCGACGAGACCAGCGCGACCACCGCCGCCCAGGAGCCGGAGGAGCCGGCCCTGTGGCCGCTGACCGGGCTCCCCATGAAGGGTGACGCCCCGGCCAACCCCGTGATCGTCACCAAGGTCGACAACACCCCGTCGAGCTCCCCGCAGGTCGGCCTCGGCAAGGCCGACATGGTCGTGGAGGAGCTCGTCGAGGGCGGCGTGACCCGGCTGGCGGCCTTCTACTACTCCCAGCTTCCTCAGGTCGTCGGTCCCGTCCGCTCCATGCGGGCCAGCGACATCGGCATCGTCCCCACCGGCGCGCACGTGGTCACCAGCGGCGCCGCCGCCGTGACCCTGGGCCGGATCAACAAGGCCGGGATCCCGTTCGTCACCGAGGGTGCCAAGGGCGTCTACCGCGACAACGCCCGCTCCGCGCCGTACAACCTGTTCGCCGACCTGAAGACCATCGCCGGCGGGATCAAGGGCGGCGACGCTCCCGAGCCCTACCTCGCGTTCGGCGAGGAGGGCGACTTCTCCGGGGGCAAGCCCGCCTCGACCGTCTCTGCGGCCTTCGGCAACCACACGACGACCTGGCAGTTCCAGGGCGGCTCCTACGTCAACACCAACTCGTACGCCGCCCAGGGCGACGTGTTCCCCGCCGACAGCGTCCTCGCGCTTCGGGTGCAGATCGGTGACGCGGGTTACCGCGACCCGGCCGGCTACCCGGTCCCGGAGACCAAGTTCGAGGGCAAGGGCCAGGCGGTGCTGTTCCACGACGGCAAGGTCGTGCGCGGCACGTGGACCAAGGACGGCCTCACCGGCGCCATCGAGCTCACCGGCCCGAAGGGCGGCGAGATGACCGTGCCCGCCGGCCACACCTGGGTCGAGCTGGTCCCCGCGGGCACGGGCGACCTCACCTGGAGCAAGTGACCCGGAGTCGACCCCACCCAGGACACCCCCCGGTCCATGGGCCGGATCGGCCATGATGGATCCATGACCGACGTCGTTCCCGGGATGCTGCTGCTCGCGACGCCCGGGCTCACCGACCCCAATTTCGTGCGCACGGTGGTCCTGCTGCTCAACGCCGACGACGAGGGCGTCCTCGGCGTGGTCCTCGACCGGCCCTCGCAGGTGCCGGTGGCCGAGATCGACGAGATCGGGGCCTGGAGTCCGTCGCTGACGTCCCCGGAGGTCCTCTACCGGGGCGGTCCGGTGAGCGTGGAGGGTGCCATCGCGGTGGCGCTGCTGCGCGACGTCGACGACCAGCCGGTCGGCTTCCGGTCCGTGCAGGGCCGGCTCGGCATCGTGGACCTCGACACACCGGTCGCGCTGTTCGAGGGCAGCCTGGTCGGGATGCGGATCTTCGCCGGGTATGCCGGGTGGGAGGCCGACCAGCTCCAGGGCGAGATCGAGCGGGGGGACTGGTACGTCGCAGCAGGCGAGCCCGCCGACTACTTCCGCGAGGACGCCTCCGCGCTGTGGCGCGACGTCATGCAGCGCCAGCCCGGCCGACTGGCGTGGCACTCCACACGCCCGGTCGACCCGGACCTCAACTGACGTCGGACTGACCTAGACTGGCCCGCATGAGCACCATCGGATTCTCGCCAGGCGCCGAGACGATCGAGGACCGTCGCACCCTGCCGACCGACGATGGTGACCACGAGCGGTTCAGCCACTACGTCCCCAAGGACAAGCTCACCGAGGCGATGGTGATGGGCACTCCCGTCATCGCCCTGTGCGGCAAGGTCTGGGTCCCCTCGAGGGCGCCGGAGAAGTTCCCGGTGTGCCCGGAGTGCAAGGAGATCTGGGACTCGATCAAGCCTGGTGGGGACGGTTCCGGCGACGGCAACCAGGGCCCCGACGCGTGACGGGGCGGTACGACGCCGTACCCCCCGCCCCGGTGCTCGCTCCGGCCTGGCCGGATCGTGCGGCGTGGGGCACGGCGCCCCTGCTGCGTGCCTGGCAGCAGTCGGCCATGGAGCGCTACCTCGCCGCCAACCCGCGTGACTTCCTCGCCGTCGCCACGCCCGGAGCCGGGAAGACGACCTTCGCCCTGACGGTCGCGGCCGACCTGCTCGGTCGTCGCGTCGTCGACCGGATCACCATCGTGGCGCCCACCGAGCACCTCAAGACGCAGTGGGCGGAGGCCGCCGCCAAGGCGGGCATCCCCATCGACCCGACGTACTCCGCCGGCAAGGGCAAGACCTCGCAGGACTATGTCGGCATCGCGGTGACCTACGCCGGCGTGGCGGTCAACCCGCTCGCCATGCGGATCCGCACCGAGCGCTTCAAGACCCTCGTGATCCTCGACGAGATCCACCACGCGGGCGACGCGCTGTCGTGGGGCGAGGGCGTGCGCGAGGCCTTCGAGCCCGCCACCCGACGGCTGGCGCTCACCGGCACCCCGTTCCGCTCGGACGTCAACCCGATCCCGTTCGTGAGCTACGCGCCCGGCGACGACGGGATCCCGCGCTCGGTGGCGGACTTCACCTACGGCTACGCCCACGCGCTGGCCGACCACGTCGTGCGTCCGGTGCTGTTCATGGCCTACTCCGGCGAGATGACCTGGCGCACCCGGGCCGGCGACGAGATCGCCGCCCGCCTCGGCGAGCCGCTGACCAAGGACATGCACGCGCAGGCGCTGCGTACCGCCCTCGACCCGGCGGGCTCCTGGATCCCGTCGGTGCTGCAGGCCGCCGACAAGCGGCTCGCGGAGGTACGCCGCCACGTCCCCGACGCGGGCGGGCTCGTCATCGCCTCCGACCAGGAGAAGGCGCGCGCCTACGCCGGGCTGCTCAAGAAGATCACGGGTGAGTCGCCGACCCTGGTCCTCTCCGACGAGAAGGCGTCGTCGAAGAAGATCAGCGCCTTCAGCGACTCCGACAAGCGCTGGATGGTCGCGGTGCGCATGGTGTCGGAGGGCGTCGACGTGCCCCGGCTGGCCGTCGGCGTCTGGGCGACGATGACCTCGACCCCCCTGTTCTTCGCCCAGGCGGTCGGACGCTTCGTCCGGGCCCGGTCGCGCGGCGAGACCGCGTCGGTGTTCCTGCCGTCGGTGCCCCACCTGCTCGGCTACGCCTCCGAGCTGGAGGTCGAGCGCGACCACGTGCTGGGCCGCAGGGTCACCGACGAGGACGACATCTTCGCCGCCGAGAACGAGCTGCTCGCGGCCGCGAACGCCAGCGAGGCGGCCTCCGGCGAGCTCGAGATGTCGTGGGAGGCGCTGGGGTCGACCGCGTCCTTCGACCGGGTCCTCTACGACGGCGGCGAGTTCGGGCACTCCGGCGAGGTGCACGTCGGCTCGGAGGAGGAGATGGACTTCCTCGGCATCCCGGGGCTGCTCGAGGCCGACCAGGTGCGTGAGCTCCTGCACTCGCGCCAGTCGGAGCGCGCCATCAAGCAGAAGGCCGCGCGGCCGGAGGCCGACACGGTGGCCGAGGTGTCCACCCACGAGCACCTCGCGATCCTGCGCCGCGAGCTCAACGGACTGGTCGCCGCCTGGCACCACCGCACCGGTCAGGCGCACGGCATCACCCACTCGACGCTCCGCAAGGAGTGCGGCGGCCCGGCCGCGGCGGTCGCCAGCGCTGACCAGCTGCACGAGCGGATCAACCGCATCCGGGAGTGGGCCGTCCGCAAGTCCTCCTGAGCCTCGCCGGGACGCGGACCGGCCGCCGCCCGCGGGTGCGGACGACGGCCGGTGTGCAGCCGAGCGGGTGGGTCAGCGGCGCTCGACGTTCCACGCACGCTCGACGGAGAAGGCACGGTCGGTGCCCTTGCCGCCGTTGGCGCGGTCGAAGCCGAGCCCGCCGACGAGCACGTCGTTGCCGAGGTGGCCGAGCAGGCGGTCGTTGCCCTTGTCGCCCTGGACGCGGTCGTTGCCGGTGTTGCCACCGAGCTCGTCGTCGCCCTCGCCGCCGCGGACCTTGTCGTTGCCGGCACCGCCCTGGGCGCGGTCGTCGTCATCGCCGCCGAAGACGACGTCGTCGCCGCCCAGGGCCTTGATGAGGTCCTCGCCCTTGTTGCCGAACAACCGGTCCTTGCCGGACGTGCCGGTGATGGTGTCGGCGTCCTTGCCGCCCCGGGCGACCATGGAGGCGCCGGCGCCGGTGCAGGTCAGGGCGGGAGCGTCGGCGAGGTCGGCGCCGTAGCCGATGGTGTCGGCCCCGGCCCGGCCCACGGCCCAGATCGCGCAGCCCTGCAGGTTGAGGACGTTGCCGGCATCGGTGCCCTTGACGGTCACCCGCGCGCTGACGGCGTCGGCGTTCTCGACGTCGGTGACGCGCTGGTCCACCGTCACGTCGGGTTCGCCGGTCTCGAGCTGACCGCTCCTGAGGTCCAGCAGGACCTCGTCGTAGTCGAACGCGACCTGGAACAGGTCCGTGCCGTCGCCGCCGGACCACGTCGAGCCGTCGAGCACGCGGGAGCGCACCGTCATGGTGTCGTCGCCGCCGGCCATGTCGACCTTCACCGTGGTCGGGGTGGCCCCGGTGGCCGGGTCGCGCAGGACGAACGTCTCCGCCGCGTCGGTGCCCGTGAAGGCCACCGAGGACGCGGTCGAGTCGACGACGTACGTCGAGACGGCACCGCTCCACGTCAGGACGGGGGCGCCGCCCCGCTCGAGCTTCCGTGCGGGGGCCCCGATCGAGACGACCCCGCCGTCGCTGTCGGCCAGGGTGTCGGCCCCGTCGCCGAAGGCGACGCTCCCGCCGGCGGCCTGGACGCCGTGCCAGTCGAGGACGTCGTCGCCGGCGCCCAGGTCGATCTTGTCGGCGTTGGGCTGACCGGCGGYCCCGCTGCCGACGCCGTCGTCGCCGGCACCGGTGGCGACCGTGTCGGTACCGTCACCGGTCGAGACCTGGTCGGACGCGGCGCCACCGGTGTAGCTGTCGTCACCGGCACCGAGTGCCGTCGTCACGGTCGCCCCCGCGGGGACCGTGGCGGTGTCGACGGAGTCGTTGCCCTCGCCGCCGTCGACCGACGTGGGGGTGGTGGCCGTGCCGGGCAGCACACACATGGTGTCGTTGCCTGCCAGGGCGGTCACGGTGGACCCGACGGTCGCGGCGATGACGTCGTCGCCGGCAGTGCCGGTGATGGTGGCCTGGCCCGAGCCGTCGATGGTCACGGCCTTGCCCTGACAGGTCTCCACCGCGGCGGCGGCGTACGCGCCGGGTGCGGTGAGCAGTGCTGCAGCGAGAAGAGCGGTCGTGCCGGTCGCGGCGAACGTGCGTCGTACATGGCGATGCATGTGTTCTCCCTTGATGGTGCGGTGGTGGGTTGTCACCCCGTCTCGGGGCAGTGCGCAAGGCACTCAGGGGTGTGACGGGGGCCGCCGCTAGATGGTTGTCACTACATTGGCCGCATGGCCGCCGAAACCTCACAGACACTCGATCGGGGGCTGCGGGTGCTCGAGGTCCTCGCCGAGTCGCCCACCGGCCTCACCGTCACCGAGCTCGCGCTGCTGCTGGAGGTCAACAGGACGGTCGTCTACCGGCTGGTCAGCACCCTGGAGCAGCACGGGCTGGTCCGGCGCGACGTGCGCGGACGGCTCTTCGTGGGGCTCGGTGTGCTGCACCTGGCCTCGGCCGTGCAGCCGCTGCTGCGCGACCTCGCGGTCCCCGTGCTCCGCAGCCTGGCCGACGCGATCGGCTGCACGGCCCACCTGACCGTGGCCGACGGCGACGAGGCGCTCGCGCTGGCCGTGGTCGAGCCCTCCTGGACCGACTTCCACGTCTCCTACCGGGTCGGGGCCCGCCACGCCCTCACCCAGGGCGCGGCCGGCAAGGCGATCCTGCTGGCCCGCGAGAGCGGAACGGCGTACGTCGTGACGACCGGCGAGCTGCAGTCGGGCGCGCAGGGGCTCTCCGCCCCGGTCCGCGGCGTCGACGGCCTGGAGGCGTCGGTCGGCGTCGTCACGCTCGGCGGCGGCATCGACGAGGGCGTCGTGGCGCCGCGCGTGCTGGCGGCCGCCGAGTCGGTCCGGCTCGCGCTGGTCGGCGACGTCAGCCGCTGAACGGCAGGATCCCGGGGCCGGGGCGCGTCACGACGTCTCGTCGTCCGCTCACCTCGTGCCCGTCGCGGCAGCGCAGCACGACGTCCACCTCCGCGCCGCAGCCGACGTGTGCGAACTCCACCGGCGATCCCGCGGGGTCGGCGAGGTAGCGGTCGCCCCACTGGCGCACGGCGACGAGCACCGGGTAGAGGTCGAAGCCCTTGTCGGTCGGGCGGTACTCGTGGCGCTCGCGCTGGCCCGGCTCGCGGTAGGGCACCCGGCGCAGGATGTCCGCCTCGACCAGGAGGGCGAGCCGGTCGGTGAGCACCTGGCGGGGCATGCCGGAGTGGCGGCGCATGTCCTCGAAGCGGCGTACGCCGTTGAACACCTCGCGCAGCACCACGAAGGTCCAGCGCTCGCCCAGCACCTCCATGGCGCGGCCCACGGTGCAGTTGTCGGTGGACCAGGCGAGGGCGGCGGGTGTGCTCACCCCCACACCCTAGGTCTCGTTGACAGACTCAGCAAGGAGGTGGAAGGCTGCATCCATGACCCAGACCCAGGCTCCGGCGCACGACCGTCCCGACCACGGCGACTTCGCGACCGACTCGCGCACGGTCGAGTGGGCCCGGCCGGGCCAGGGCGACCTCGACCGGGTGCTGGCCGCCACCGGCCTCGAGCAGCTGCAGATRATGGCCGCCGGCGAGCTGCCCCGACCGCCGATCATGGACACCCTGGGGATGACCGGCTTCCATCCCGCGGAGGGGCGCGTCGTCGTCGAGATGCCCGCGCAGACCTTCCACTACAACCCGCTCGGCGGCGTCCACGGCGGTGTCCTCTCCACGCTCCTCGACACCGCGGCCGCGTGCGCGGTCCACTCCACCCTGGCCGTGGGGGAGATGTACACCTCGCTCGACCTCACGGTGAAGTTCCTGCGCCCGGTCACCGCCGACTCGGGCCTGCTGACCTGCGAGGGCACGGTGCTCCAGCGCGGCCGGCGTACGGCGCTCGCCCAGGCCGAGCTGCGCGACGCCGCGGGCAAGGTCGTGGCCCATGCGATATCGAGCTGCATGATCTTCGGCTGAGCCGCGCGGCTGACCCGTCAGGTGACGGCGGACCTGGCCAGCGGGAGCACCCGGTGCGGGATCTGGGTGGCCAGCGCGATGACCGTGGTGCAGCGCTCGATCCCGGGCTCCGCGAGCACCCGGTCGATCACCCGCTGGAGGTCGGCGTTGGACCGCGCCACCACGCGCGCCCACATGTCGCCGGCCCCGGTGATCGTGTAGGCCTCCAGGACCTCGGCGATGCCGGCGAGGTGGGTCGCCACCGCGTCGTGGCCCGACCCCTGGCGGATCTCCAGGGTCAGGAAGGCCATCACCGGGAAGCCCAGCGCCTCCGGCGAGAGGTCGGGCCCCCAGCCGGTCACCACCCCGCTGGAGGCGAGCTTGTCGAGGCGCGCCTGGGCGGTGCCGCGCGCCACGCCCAGCCGTCGCGACGCCTCGAGGACGCCGATGCGGGGCTCGTCGGCGAAGAGCTCGATCAATCTGCGGTCCAGGTCGTCCATGGTGTGCGCTCCTACTGTGCAGGTTGACCAGCGTTTCGGCGTACTGTTGCACACTCTGTCGATCGTGGGCACGCTGTGCGCATGACTTCCACGACTGACCAGCCCTCGACCGGTGCCGCGCTCACGACCGACGAGCTCCGCGCCGACCTCACCCTCGAGCAGCTCAAGCAGCTCGTCGGCCTCGTGGAGTACGACGAGGACAGCGACGTCTTCCCGGTCACCGGCTGGGACTCGATCGTCTTCGTGGTCGGCAACGCCACCCAGGCCGCGCACTACTACCAGTCGGCGTGGGGCATGCAGCTCGAGGCCTACTCCGGTCCCGAGAACGGCAACCGCGACCACAAGTCCTTCGTGCTGCGCTCCGGCTCGATCCGCTTCGTGATCAACGGCGCGGTCGACCCCGACAGCCCGCTCGTGGAGCACCACCACCGCCACGGCGACGGGGTCGTCGACATCGCGCTCGAGGTGCCGGACGTGGACAAGTGCATCGCCCAGGCCCGCAAGGCCGGCGCCACCGTCGTGCGCGACGTCGAGGAGATCACCGACGAGCACGGCACCGTGCGGATCGCGGCCATCGCGACGTACGGCGAGACCCGGCACACGCTGGTCGACCGCTCGCGCTACTCCGGCCCCTACCTGCCCGGCTACGTCGCCAAGGCCAGCACCTTCGAGAAGAAGGACGGCCAGCCGAAGCGGCTCTTCCAGGCGCTCGACCACATCGTCGGCAACGTCGAGCTCGGCCGGATGGACGAGTGGGTCGAGTTCTACAACAAGGTCATGGGCTTC
>NZ_JBFUMD010000062.1:0-11547 GCF_054049555.1 Nocardioides sp. P5_C9_2 | reverse complement strand
GGGCGTCGGCTCGCCGTCGAGGTCGCCGCTCTCACGCAGCGCCGCCACCATCTGCTCGCGCGCGCTGAAGGTCGTCTTGCCCTTGAGCTCCTCGTACGCCGCCGCGGCGGCGTCGCCGGCGAGCCACTCGGGGGTTTCGCGCAGCAGCCGCCCGTCGCGACCGATGACCGTGCGGACCGGCAGGTTCAGCTCACGCCACCACATGACGTCGGTGAGGTCGCCGAAGGTGCAGCACATGGCGATGCCGGCACCCTTGTCGGGCTCGGCGGCGGGGTGGGCCAGCACGGGGATCTCCACACCGAAGACCGGCGAGGTGACCGTGGTTCCGACCAGGTCGGCGTACCGCTCGTCGTCGGGGTGCGCGATGAGGGCCACGACACTGGGGATCAGCTCGGGGCGGGTGGTCTCGATGTGGACGGGCTCGCCGTCGGGGCGGTGGAACGCGACCCGGTGGTAGGCACCCGGGTAGTCCCGCGCCTCGAGCTCGGCCTGGGCCACCGCCGTCTGGAAGGTGACGTCCCAGAGGGTCGGCGCCTCCTGGAGGTAGGCCTCGCCGCGCGCGAAGTTGCGCAGGAACGCGGTCTGGCTCACGGCCTGGGACTTGGCCCCGATGGTCGTGTAGTTCTCCGACCAGTCGACCGAGAGGCCCAGGGTGCGCCAGAGCGACTCGAAGACCTTCTCGTCCTCCTCGACGAGCCGCTCGCACAGCTCGACGAAGTTGGGTCGGCTGATCGGGACCTGCTTCTTGGCGTCGGGCTTCTGCGGCGGCGTGAAGTCGGCGTCGTACGGCAGCGACGGGTCGCAGCGCACGCCGTAGTAGTTCTGCACCCGGCGCTCGGTGGGCAGGCCGTTGTCGTCCCAGCCCATCGGGTAGAAGACTGTCTTGCCCTGCATGCGCTGGTAGCGCGCGATGAGGTCGGTGTGGGTGTAGGAGAAGACGTGCCCCACGTGCAGGCTGCCGCTCACCGTGGGCGGCGGGGTGTCGATGGAGTAGACGTCCTCGCGGCTGCGGGTGCGGTCGAAGCGGTAGGTCTGGTCGGCCTTCCACCGCTCGGCCCAGCGGGACTCGAGGCCCTCGAGCACGGCCTTGTCCGGTACGACGACGGCACGCCGCTCGGCGCTCGTCGGTTCCGGGGCCTGGTTCTCGGGTGTCTCAGTCATGTGGGCATGCTACGGAAGGGCCTCCGGCCTGCGAAAACCAGTTCCGTCGCGGTCGCGCGGCTGGCTAGCGTCGCGCCATGGACCTGGAGCTCCTGACCGACCCGGCGGACTTCCTCGAGGCCGCCGCCGACCACCTCGCCGCCACCCCGGTCCTGGCCACCGTGGTCGCGACCGTCGCCTCCCGCAGCGTCTCGGAGGTCGAGGACGGGATCGCGCAGGACCCGCGCCACTGGTACGCCGTGGCCCGCCACGGCGACGCCGTGGTCGGGGTGGGCATGCGGACGGCCCCGCACGGCGACCGTCCGGCGTACCTCCTCCCGATGCCCGACGAGGCGGCCCGGCTGCTGGCCCGCACCGTCCACGAGCGCGGCGAGGACCTGGCCGCGGTCAACGGCGCGCTCCCCGCCGTGCAGGTCTTCGCCGACGAGCTCGGGGGGCTCTCCGGCCGCACGCCGCACGTCTGGGAGCACACCCGGCTCCACGAGCTGGCCGCGCTGGTCGAGCCGGCGCCGGTGCCCGGGGCGCTGCGACCGGCGGGGCGGGCGGACCTGGAGGTGTGCCGCGCCTGGTTCAGCGCCTTCCACAGGGACGCGGACGAGCAGGCCGGCCGTCCGCCCGGGCGTGCGGCCGTCGAGACGTTCAGCGACGAGGACCTGCTGCGCCGCATCGACGGCGGGCGCATCTGGTTGTGGGAGGACGGGGGAGAGGTGGTGCACCTGACCGGGGCCAACGCGCCGGCCTTCGGCGTGGCCCGGGTGGGGCCCGTCTACACCCCGCGCGAGCGCCGTGGCCGTGGCTACGCCAGCGCCGCCGTCGCGCAGGTGACGAGACTCGTCGTGGACCAGGGGGCGCGGGCCTGCCTGTTCACCGACCTGGCCAACCCCACCTCCAACCGGATCTACGCCGCCCTCGGCTACCGGCCGGTCGTGGACATGGCCCACGTCGTCCTGCGCTGACGTCGAGGGCCGCCCCGCCCCCTAGACTCGTGGGGAGATGAGTGAGCACGAGAATTCTGAGCACTGGCCCGACGCCCGCCCGGCCGAGACCTTCGCCGAGGTCGAGGACGCCCTGCTGTCCCGTTGGCCGGAGACCCGGCTGGAGCCGAGCCTGGACCGGATCGAGGCGTTCACCGAGCTCCTCGGGGAGCCGCAGCGCTCCTTCCGGACCATCCACCTGACCGGCACCAACGGCAAGACCTCCACCAGCCGGATGATCGAGACCCTCGTGCGCGCCCTCGACCTGCGGACGGGCCGCTTCACCAGCCCGCACCTGGAGAAGATGAGCGAGCGGATCAGCATCGACGGGGAGGCGTTGAGCGACGAGGAGTTCGTGCGCGCGTTCAACGACGTCGCGCCCTACACCCACCTCGTCGACGCCGACCAGACGCACCCGCTGAGCTTCTTCGAGACCATGGTCGGCATGGCGTACGCCGCCTTCGCCGACGCCCCGGTCGACGTCGCGGTGATCGAGGTCGGCATGGGCGGGACGTGGGACGCGACCAACGTCGCCGACGCCGACGTGGCGGTCGTGCTGCCCATCGCGGTCGACCACGCGAAGTACCTCGGCGACTCCGTGACCGCCATCGCCCACGAGAAGGCCGGGATCATCAAGCCCGGCTCGATCGCCGTGCTGGCCCAGCAGGAGGCCGACGTGGCCGCCCTGCTGATCGAGCGGGCCACCGAGGTCGGCRCGACCGTCGCCCGCGAGGGCATGGAGTTCGGCGTGGTGTCCCGGGTCCCGGCCATCGGCGGCCAGATGGTCGCCCTCCAGGGCATCCGGGCCCGGTACGACGACGTCTTCCTGCCGCTGTACGGCGCGCACCAGGCGCAGAACGCGGTGGTGGCCCTGGCCGCGGTGGAGGCCTTCGCCGGCGAGGAGCCGCTGGACGAGGACCTCGTCCGGGCCGCCTTCGCGGAGGTCACCTCGCCGGGCCGGCTCGAGATCATCCGCCGCAGCCCGACCATCGTGCTGGACGCCGCCCACAACCCGCACGGGGCGGCTGCGACGGCGGCTGCCATCGAGGACTCCTTCACCTTCTCCCCGCTGATCGGCGTGATGGGCGTGATGGGCGACAAGGACGCCGACGGCCTGCTGGAGGCCTTCGAGCCGCACCTCGAGCACCTCATCTGCACCCAGAACTCCACCTCGCGCTCGATGAGCGCCGACGCGCTGGCCGCCGCGGCCATCGAGATCTACGGCGAGGACCGGGTGACGGTGGTCCGGGACCTGGCCGACGCCATCGAGCGGGGCGCGACCCTTGCCGAGGCCGGCGAGGCCTTCGGCGACCCGCTGGGCTCGGGTGCGGTGCTGGTCACCGGCTCGGTCGTCACGGTGGGGGAGGCGCGGACGATGCTGCTGCGCCGGGGGCACCGGTGAGCGACGTCTCCGCACCGCGGGGGCAGGCGCCCCAGAACACCGAGCGCTCCCCGCGACGCGGGATGTGCGCGGCCGTGCTCTGCCTGGAGGCCATCACCGTCGGCCTGACCACGCCGGTGCTGATCACGATCGCCGACGTGCCGGTGGGCCGGGCCCTGGTCATCGGTCTCGGGCTGGCGCTCGCGTGCCTGCTGCTCGCCGGGATGCTCCGCGCGCCCTGGGCCTACACCGTCGGGTGGGTGCTCCAGGTGGGCGCCGTGGCCATCGGCTTCCTGGTCCCGCTGATGTTCCTCCTCGGCGGGATCTTCGCCCTGCTGTGGGGACTCGCCGACTTCCTGGGACGCAAGATCGAGCGCGAGCGGGCGGAGGCCTGGGCGGCGTACCGCGCCGAGAACCCGGACTGACCCTCTCCCGCCCTTTGTCGGGTCCTCGCCCTCCCCGCTCCCCGCCGTCGAGCGGTGGCTCACCCACCTTTTCCTCGACCGGGAGTGTGGCTCGCTGACCGCCCACCCGGCGTGTCCCGGCGCCGCGCCCGGGAAGCGGTGGCCCAGCCACCTTCCCCCGCCACGGAATGTGGCCTGCTCACCGCTCCCGGCGAACGAGGTGACCCACCCCCGGGCGCACGACGTGACCGCGCGCGCGACGGGTCCGGGCGCCGGATAGGCTCCGGCCCATGACTGAGCGTTCTCTCGTCCTCGTCAAGCCGGACGGTGTCCGGCGTGGCCTCACCGGTGAGGTGATCCGTCGCGTCGAGGCGAAGGGCTACCGCCTCGTCGCCCTCGAGCTGCGGCCCGCCACGCGCGAGCTGCTCGCCGAGCACTACGCCGAGCACGAGGGCAAGCCGTTCTACGAGCCGCTGGTGGAGTTCATGCTCTCCGGCCCGGTCACCGCGATGGTGCTCGAGGGCGAGCGCTGCATCGAGGGCTTCCGGTCGCTGGCCGGCGCCACCGACCCGACCGTGTCCGCGCCGGGCACCATCCGGGGCGACCTCGGCCGCGACTGGGGCGAGAAGGTCCAGCAGAACATCGTCCACGGCTCCGACTCGCCCGAGTCCGCCGCGCGCGAGATCGGCATCTGGTTCCCGGGACTCTGATCCCGTGAGGCGCGCGCTGGTCGTCGGGCTGCTCCTGGCCGGACCGGTGCTCGGTCTCGGCGCGTGCACGTCGGACGGGGGGACGCAGCAGACGCTCCCGGGCCTCGCGGAGCAGGGGTGCGACGTCGGCTACGACGACGTCCGCGGCCCCGAGCCCGGGGAGCCGCACGGCACCCTGCGTGACTACCGGGCGGCGGACGCCGTGTGCGACGCGTGGTGGCTCGACCTGCCCGACGACTTCGTGCCCCAGGGCCTCGAGGTCGCCGGATCCACGGCGTACGTCGTCGGGCACCGGTCCGGTGCGGTCGGCAGCAAGCCCTGCCAGGTCGCGGCCGTGGCACTGCCGTCGGGCGACACCCGCGCCTTCGCGGATCGCCTCGACCCGCCCGGCAGCCCGTCCGACGGCTCGGCGTACTGCCGCCACGGCGGCGGCGCCGCGCTGACCGATGCGGGGTTGTGGGTCGTCGAGACCTCTCGGCTCTGGCTGCTGGACCCCGACCGGCTCGACACGGACCCGGTGCTGCGCGTGTGGCAGCTCGGCGAGGGCGTGCGCGGCTCGACGCTGGCGGCGACCCGGGGTCGGCTGGTCGTCGCGGGCTTCCGACCCGACGGCCCCGGCCGTGCCCGCTGGTACGACGAGTCGGCACTGCTGCGGACCGGCGTCACCACCCTGGTGGAGGACGGTCCGGACGCGGGTCAGGTCGCCATGGCCCGCTCCACCCGGGTGCCCGCCCGGCTGCAGGGGCTCGCCTTCACCCGTGTCGGTGTGCCGTGGGTCGTCTCGTCCCGCGTCGCGTGCGGGGTGGTGCGCCCGGGAGGTCCGCCCCGGGACTTCGTGCCCGGCGCGGAGGACCTGGTGGTCGACCGGCGGAGCATCTGGACGGTCAGCGAGGCCAGCGCCCCGCCGTACCGCGACCCCGGAGGGGCCCTCGTGCCGCGGCTGCTGCGCCTCGACCGGACAGCCGTCGAGGACGGCGGCCCGGCGACCTGCGAGCTGTGACCCGCACMGGTGCGACCCGCCGCGCGTGTCCTGCCGAGAAGGCGCTCGTCGCCTCCTTACCCTGAGCTGAGGGCCGGCGACCCGGGTGTCGGCTCCTTCCCCGACCCGCAGTGTTTCGACACGCGAGCACAAGAGGCAGCGCAATGGCACACAGTCTCATCGGCCGCGACATGGCCGTGGACCTCGGCACCGCCAACACGCTGGTCTACGTCCGCGGCAAGGGCGTCGTCCTCGACGAGCCCTCCGTCGTCGCCATGAACGCCAGCACCGGCGAGGTGCTGGCGGTCGGGCACGAGGCCAAGCGGATGATCGGTCGCACCCCCGACAACATCACCGCCATCCGGCCCCTCAAGGACGGCGTCATCGCCGACTTCGAGGCGACCGAGCAGATGCTGCGCTACTTCATCCAGCAGGTGCACCGCCGCCGCTACTTCGCCAAGCCGCGGATGGTCATCTGCGTGCCGAGCGGCATCACCGCGGTCGAGCAGCGTGCCGTCAAGGAGGCCGGCTACCAGGCCGGCGCCCGCAAGGTCTACATCGTCGAGGAGCCGATGGCCGCCGCGATCGGCGCCGGGCTCCCCGTCCACGAGGCGACCGGCAACATGGTCGTCGACGTCGGCGGCGGCACCACGGAGGTCGCGGTCATCAGCCTCGGCGGCATCGTCACCAGCATGAGCGTCCGCACCGCCGGCGACGACCTCGACCAGGCGATCATCGCGTGGATGAAGAAGGAGTACTCCCTGATGCTGGGGGAGCGCACCGCCGAGGAGATGAAGATGACCCTCGGATCGGCCTTCCCGCTGCCGACCGAGCCGGAGGCCGAGATCCGTGGCCGCGACATGGTCTCGGGCCTGCCCCGCACCGTCGTGGTCTCCAGCGCCGAGGTCCGCCAGGCCCTCGAGGAGCCGCTGCACAACATCATCGACGCCGTCCGCGGCACCCTCGACCAGACCCCGCCCGAGCTGGCCGGCGACATCATGGACCGCGGCATCGTGCTCACCGGCGGCGGCGCGCTGCTCCGGGGCCTCGACGAGCGGCTGCGCCACGAGACCGGGATGCCCGTCCACGTCGCCGAGGACCCGTTGTCGTCGGTCGCCTTCGGGGCCGGCAAGTGCGTCGAGGAGTTCGAGGCCCTCCAGCAGGTGCTCGTCTCGGACCCGAGGCGTTACTGATGGGCGACACCCGTGAGCGGCGCTGGCGCGGCCTGGACCGCCTCGAGAGCCGCAACCGGCCACCTCGATCGCTGTTCGTCGCGCTGCTGCTGGCGAGCGTCACCCTGATCACCCTCGTCTACCACGGGGGGCCGGACTCGGCCATGGAGCCGGCCCGCCGCGCGGTCGGCGAGGCCTTCGGGCCGGTCGAGTCCGTCACCGCCGCGGTGGTGCGCCCCTTCACCTCGGTGCCCTCGTGGATGCGCAGCCAGGGTGCGCTCAGCGACGAGATCCGCGACCTGCAGGCCGAGAACTCCGCGCTCCGTACCGAGGTCGAGACCGCCGGCTTCGACCGCAACCGCCTCGAGTCGTACGACGGCCTCACCCAGGCCGCCCAGGACCTGGGCCAGGCGCTGGTCCCCGCCCGGGTGGTCGCCGTGGGCCCGTCGCAGTCCTTCAGCAACACCGTGACCATCGACGCCGGCTCGCAGGCCGGGATCGGCCCGGACATGACGGTCGTCAACAACGACGGCCTGGTGGGCCGGGTGCTGCGGGTGACCCGCTCCACCGCCACCGTCCTGCTCGTCACCGACACCGAGTCGATCGTCGGCGGCCGGGTGGGCTCGAGCATGGAGATCGGCTTCGTCCACGGCCGCGGCTCGCTCGCCGACGACGGCGGTCTCGACCTGCGCCTCCTCGACAACGCGGTCGTCCCCGCCGAGCACGACACCGTCGTGACGTGGGGCAGCGCGAGCGGCCCCTACGAGCGCGGCGTGCCGATCGGCGAGGTCACCGAGGTCTACAGCAGCCTGCTCGAGACCTCCCAGCGCGCGGTGATCAAGCCGTTCGTCAACTTCTCCGCCCTCGACGTCGTCGGGGTGATGGTGCCCACCGGCACCACCAGCGACCGCGCCGTGGTCGAGGCCGACGGGGCCCTGCGATGAGGACGGTCAGCCGATGAACCGACTCCGCGTCCTCGTCGCCCTGGTGGCGGTCCTCGTCGCGCTCGTGCTCCAGGTCTCGCTCTTCCCGCACCTGGCATGGCAGGGGATCGTGCCCAACCTGTGCCTGCTGGTCGTGGTCGCGGCGGCCCTGACCATCGACGCACCGTCCGCGCTGCTGCTCGGCTTCGCCGCCGGGGTGGCCCTCGACCTCGCCCCGCCCGCCGACCACGTCGCCGGTCGGTGGGCGCTCGCCCTGACGGTGGTGGCCTTCCTGGCCGCCCGGGTGCGCCAGGACGTCCGGCCCACGGCGGTCGCGGTCGTCGGCACCGTCGCGGCGGCGTCGTTCATCGGCACCTCGATCTTCGCGCTCACCGGGCTGCTGCTCGGCGACGCCTGGTCGGTCGCCGAGCTGCTCAAGGTCATCGTCGTCGCCGTGGTGTGGGACGTCCTGCTGACCCCGTTCGTGCTGCCGCCGCTGATGAGGCTCTTCGCCCGTCTCGACCCCCGGTGGGCCTCGGCCTGATGGGTGCGGTCAACGGTTCGCAGCGCAGCCGGCTGCGCCTGGTGGTGGTCCAGGCCCTCGTCTTCTCGCTCTTCGCCACGCTCTTCGTGCGGCTCTACTACCTCCAGGTCGTCGGCGGCGACGACTACCAGGCGATGGCTGCCGACCAGTCGGTCCGCGACATCGTGGTGCAGCCGCAGCGCGGACTGATCGTCGACGACCAGGGTCGCCCGCTCGTCGCCAACCGCACGTCGTGGGTCATCTCGATGGACCGCAACCTGATGGACAAGATGACCGACCGGCAGCGCACCGAGCTGGTGCGACGGGTGTCGGTCGTCGTCGGGGAGACCACCGAGGGCATCGAGCAGCGCCTGGTGACCTGCGGCCACGAGGGCAGCATCCGGGGCACCTGCTGGAACGGCTCGCCGTACCAGCCCGTGCCGGTGGCCACCGACGTCTCGAAGGACGTCGCGCTGCGCGTGCTCGAGCAGCCCGAGGACTACCCGGGCGTGGTCGCCGAGCAACAGAGCGTGCGGGCCTACCCCAGGCCCTACGGCGTCAACCTCGCCCACGTGCTCGGCTACCTCAGCCCGATCACCGAGGACGAGTACGACGCCGCGCAGGGTGTCGACGACCAGTCCCTCAACGGCGGCTCGTCGGTGGGTCGCGCCGGCGTCGAGAAGCAGTACGACCAGTGGCTGCGCGGCCTGCCCGGCTACCGCCGGGTCGCGGTCGACTCGATGGGCCGCGTCCTCGGCGACGACTCGACGGTGGAGAGCACCCCGGGCGACACGCTGGTCACCTCGATCGACGCCAAGGTGCAGAGCGCCGTGGAGAAGGCGCTGGCCGAGCGGATCCGGGTGCAGCGAGCCACCGTCGACCCCGTGACCAACCGCCCGTTCGAGGCCGACTCCGGTGCCGCCGTGGTGCTCGAGGCGAAGACCGGGCGGGTGGTCGCGATGGCCAGCCAGCCGACGTACGACCCGGGCGTGTGGGTCGGCGGGATCAGCACCAGCGAGCTGGACCGGCTCTACTCCGAGCAGGCCGGCACGCCGCTGCTCTCCCGCGCCACCCAGGGCCAGTTCGCGCCCGGCTCCACGTGGAAGCCGATCATGACGGCCGGCGCCCTCAAGAACGGCTACCGCACCGACAGCACCCTCACCTGCCCGTCCGGGGTGCAGATCGGCAACCGGGTCTTCCACAACCACGAGTCGTCGGCGATCGGCGGGGCGGTCACCTTCGCCAAGGCGCTCGAGGTCTCCTGCAACACCTTCTTCTTCCAGATCGGCTACCGCTACTGGCAGCAGTTCGGCAGCGACGAGGGCAACGTCGACGCGCGGGACCCGCTCGTCGAGGAGGCCCAGACCTTCGGCTTCGGCTCGCGCACCGGCATCGACATCCCCGGTGAGGCCCCCGGCCGCATCGCGGACCGGCACTGGAAGCGCGATTACTACGAGTCGATGAAGGACTTCTACTGCGGGATCGCGGACAAGCCGCAGGACGGCAAGACGAGCGACTTCGTCTACCAGTTCTCCCGCGAGTTCTGCATCGACGGCTACGCCTACCGGGCGGGCGACGCGGCCAACTTCGCGATCGGCCAGGGCGACACCATCGTCACGCCGCTGCAGCTGGCCCGCGCCTACGCGGCGATCTCCAACGGCGGCACGCTCTACGCCCCGACCATCGCCAAGGCCCTCGTCAGCCCGGACGGTGAGGTGCTCCAGCGCTTCAACCCCCGGCGCACGGGCTCGGTGCACGTCCCGACGAAGGACCTCGACTACATCGACGAGGCACTCAAGGGCGTCACCCGGGTCGGCACCATGGCCTGGAAGATGGGCGGCTTCCCGCTCGACGACGTCGTGGTGCGCTCCAAGACCGGCTCCGCGGAGGTCTACGGCAAGCAGTCGACCGGCTGGGTCGCCTCCTACACCGACGACTACGTGGTGGTGATGATGATGAGCCAGGCGGGCACGGGATCGGGGTCCGTCGGCGACGGCGTGCGCAAGGTCTGGGAGGCGCTGTACGGCGTGGACGGCGAGACGGTCAGGCCCCGCACCGCGGCCATCCCCGGCGTAGTCTCCCCGAAGAAGCTCCCCACCTTCCTCGACGACGGCTCCATCCTGCCGCCGGCCGTCGCGGGTGCAGGAGGCCTGTCGTGAGGACGCCCCACGCCCCCACCGGCCGGTCCGCGCTGCGCGCCCCCGGCCTGGACTGGCTGCTCATGGGGGCGGCGCTCGGCCTGGTCGCGATCGGGACCATGCTGGTGTGGTCGGCGACCTCGACCCGCGCCGACCTCACGGGCGGCGACGCCACGGCGTACCTGCGCAAGCAGCTGGTCAACGTCGCCATCGGCTTGGTGCTGATGGTGATGGTGCTGGCGACCGACCACCGCTGGGTGCGGATCCTGGCGCCCCTCGTCTATCTCGGCTCCATCGTGGGGCTCGTCGGCGTTCTCGTGGCCGGGAGCACCATCAACGGGTCGCGCTCGTGGCTCCAGGTGGGCGGCATGTCGATCCAGCCGTCGGAGTTCGCCAAGCTCGCGGTGGTGATCGGCATGGCGCTGCTGGTCGCCGAGCGCAGCGAGGGGCGCTGGCGCCGCGGCGTCAAGACGCCGGAGGTGCTGGGCATGCTGCTCATCGCCGGTGTCCCCGCGGCACTGATCCTGCTCCAGCCCGACCTCGGCACCATGCTCGTCCTCGCCGCGACCGTGTTCGGGGTGCTGGCCGTGGCCGGCGCGGCCCGCCGCTGGCTGGTCGGGCTGACGCTCGTCGGCGTCGGGGGCGCCGCCGTGGCGGTGGCGGCCGGGGTCCTCAAGGACTACCAGGTCGACCGGTTCATGGCCTTCACCAACCCCGGGCTCGACCCACGCGGTGCCGGCTACAACACCGAGCAGGCCCGGATCGCGGTCGGCAACGGCGGGCTGTTCGGCCAGGGCCTCTTCGAGGGCTCRCAGACCCGCTCGGGCTTCGTGCCCGAGCAGCACACCGACTTCATCTTCACCGTGGCCGGCGAGGAGCTCGGGCTCGTCGGGGCCGGACTGCTGATCGCGCTGCTGGGCGTCGTCATCTGGCGGGCGCTGGCCATCGCGATGGACACCGACGACGTCTTCGGGCGGGTGGCAGCGGCCGGCATCGCCTGCTGGTTCGGCTTCCAGGCCTTCCAGAACGTCGGCATGTGCCTGGGGATCATGCCGGTCACCGGCGTGCCGCTGCCCTTCGTGTCGTACGGCGGGTCGTCGATGTTCGCGGGCATGCTCGCGCTCGGCCTGCTGCAGAACATCCACCTGCGGGCCTCGGCGCCGCTGCCGACCCGGTTCCTCG
>NZ_JBFUMD010000061.1:0-11616 GCF_054049555.1 Nocardioides sp. P5_C9_2 | reverse complement strand
GTGCATGCTCACCGTCGACGACCACACCTCGGCGAGCGGCGTGAAGCGGTACATGCTCGGCGGCGAGCCGATCCTGGGCCGTGACGGCGAGGTGCTCACCGACGGCCACGGCCACCACCCCTACGTCACCTCGGCCGGCTCCGCACCCTCGCTCGGCACCCACGTGCTGATGGCCTACCTGCCACCCGAGCAGGCCGTGATCGGCACCCGGTTGGCCGTGTCGTACATGGAGGAGCTCTACCCCGTCACCGTCGGCTCCGTGGACGCGACCCCGCTCCTGGACCCGAGCAACGACCGGATCCGCTGATGACCGGCTTCCTGGTGTGCGTCAAGCGAGTGCCCGACTCCACCAGCGAGATCGTGCTGACCGAGGACGGGCAGGCGGTCGACGGCCGGTTCGCCGGCTTCACGATGAGCGCGCACGAGCAGTGCGCCGTCGAGCTCGCGGTGCAGGCGGCGGCCGCCACCGGGGGAGAGGCCGCGGTGCTGACCCTCGGTGACACCGACGCGATCGAGCAGGTCCGCGCCGCGCTCGCGGTCGGCTGCACCTCCGCCACGCACGTCGTGGCCGACAGCCAGCGGCTCGGTCCCGCCGACGTGGCCCGCGAGATCGCCGCCGTCGTGCGCGACCACGAGGCGGCGGGGCAGGCGCACGACCTGGTGCTGCTCGGTCACGACGCCGCCGACACCGGCGACTTCCAGGTGGGCATCCGGCTGGCCTACGAGCTCGGCCGTCCGGTCGTCAACGGGGTCACCCGCGTCTCGGTCCAGGACGGGGTGGTCACGGCGAGCGGCGACGGGCCCGACGGCCACGAGACCTACCGGGTCCCACTGCCGGCGGTCGTCACGGTCCTCGAGGGCGGCATCGAGCCGCGCTACCCGACGGTGCCGGGCCGGATGAGGGCCAAGAAGGTGCCGGTCGAGGAGCGCCAGCTCGCCGGGACGCCGAGCGGTCCCTCCCGGGTGCGCTGGTCGCTGCCGCCGGCGGCTCCCAGCGACGTCACGGTGCTGGGCAAGGGGCCCGACGCAGCACCCGCCGTGGTCGACCTGCTCGAGCAGCTGGGGGTGCTGACCCGATGATCCTGGTCCTGGTGGAGAAGGACCTCGGGGGCGACGCCGTCGAGGTGTCCCTGGAGACCCTCACCCTCGCCCGCTCGCTCTCCGAGGCCGGCGGCGGGGTCCCCGTCGACGCGGTGGTCGTCGGCGACGTGTCACCCGCGCTGCAGGCGCAGCTCGCGGCGTACGGCGTGCGCGGCGTCCACGCCCTGACCGGCCCCGCCTTCGAGGCGTTCTCCGGAGCGGCGTGGGCCTCCGGCATCGAGACGGTCCTCGCGAGCACCCGCTCGGTCGTGGTGACAGCCGCCGGCACGCCGCGCGGCGGGGAGGTCCTGGCCCACCTGTCCGCGCGGGCCGGGGTGTCGATGGCCGCCAACGTGCTGTCCTTCGGGGGGCTGTCGCCCTTCGTGGTCACCCGGCAGGTCGTGGGCGGCCAGGCGCTGGAGGAGATGCAGCTCTCGGGGCGCCCGACCGTCTTCACCGTCGCGGGCCACGCCGTCGAGGCCGTCGCTGCCCCGTCCCCGGGTGACGCCACGCTCACCGAGCACGCCCCGGAGGTGGCCGAGGCCGACCTCGTCGCCCGCGTCGTGTCCACCGAGGAGCCCGCCCCCGACCTGTCCGGCGGCCTCACGTCCGCCAGGGTCGTGGTCGGCGCGGGTCGCGGCGCCGGCGGCGAGGGCGGCTTCGACGACCTCCTCGAGCTGGCCGCCCTGCTCGACGCACCGCTCGGCGTGTCGCGGGTCGTCACCTCCCTGGGCTRGCGTCCGCACCACGAGCAGGTGGGCCAGACGGGCAGCCGGATCTCGCCCGACCTCTACATCCCCTGCGGCATCAGCGGCGCCATCCAGCACTGGGCCGGCTGCAGCAGCGCCAAGGCGATCCTGGCCATCAACACCGACCCCGACGCGCCGATGGTCACCAAGGCGACCCACGCGGTGATCGGGGACCTCCACGAGGTGGTGCCGGCCATCAACGCCGAGATCCGGCGGCGCCGGGCGGGCTGAGCGCGCTTCGGAGTTACCTTCGGGTAGGCCCGGAGCCGTCACGGCGAGTGACACGCTGCGTACGTCTCGTGACGCGGGGGCGATTCCCGCGTAACCTCGCGGCGACGTCCGCGTTGGTCCCCCCGTCGGGAGCGACGCGGAGTCGCTCTGCACGGCCCCCGCCGTGCGACGCGAGGCTCAGAGGGAGGCTGCGACATGGGCGTTGAGATCAAGGTCGACGGCCTCACGAAGGCATTCGGCAAGCAGCTCATCTGGGGCGATGTCAGCCTGTCGATCCCCGCCGGCGAGGTCTCGGTCATGCTCGGCCCCTCCGGCACCGGCAAGTCGGTCTTCCTCAAGACCCTGATCGGGCTGATCAAGCCCGACCGCGGCTCGATCCTGATCGAGGGCACCGACATCGCGAGCTGCTCGGAGAAGGACCTCTACGAGATCCGCAAGCTCTTCGGCGTGCTGTTCCAGGACGGCGCCATGTTCGGCTCGATGAACCTCTACGACAACGTCGCCTTCCCGCTGCGCGAGCACACGAAGAAGACCGAGTCCGAGGTCCGCACCATCGTGATGGAGAAGATGGACCTCGTCGGCCTCGTCGGCGCCGAGGACAAGCTGCCCGGCGAGATCTCCGGCGGCATGCGCAAGCGGGCCGGCCTGGCCCGGGCCCTGGTGCTGGACCCCGAGATCCTGCTCATCGACGAGCCGGACTCCGGACTCGACCCGGTCCGCACCTCGTTCATCAACCAGCTCTTCATCGACCTCAACGCGCAGATCGACGCGACCTTCCTCATCGTCACCCACGACATCAACAGCACCCGGACGGTTCCGGACAACATCGGCCTGCTCTACCACAAGCACCTGGCCATGTTCGGCCCGCGCGAGATGCTGCTGAGCTCCGAGGAGCCGGTCGTGCGCCAGTTCCTCAACGCCCAGACCGTCGGACCGATCGGCATGTCCGAGGAGAAGGACGCCGACGAGCTGGCCGCCGAGAAGGACCTCGAGATGCCGCCGCTGCCGCCGATCCCGCTCCAGCTCGAGCCGTCGAGCGGCATCCCGCGCCGCCACCAGCGCCCGCCGGGGGAATGGTGCCGCGAGAACGGCGTGACGCCGCCTCCCGGGTCGTTCGAGAGCACCAACGCCGGCCTGGCTCCGGGGGCCTGATCGCGCCGTGTCGACCCTCACCGCATCCCGGGCCCTCGCCCCGATCGGCGCCGCGGGCAAGCTCTTCGCCTTCGCCCTCGACGTCGGTCGCGCGACCGTCCGGCGTCCCTTCCAGCTGCGCGAGTTCATCCAGCAGGCGTGGTTCATCGCCTCGGTCACCATCGTGCCGACCGCCCTGGTCGCCATCCCCTTCGGTGCCGTCATCGCGCTCCAGGTCGGTGGGCTGATCAAGCAGTTCGGTGCCCAGTCGTTCACCGGCTCCGCGTCGGTGCTGGCGGTCATCCAGCAGGCCGCACCGATCGGCACCGCCCTCCTGATCGCGGGGGCCGGCGGCTCGGCGATCGCCGCCGACCTCGGCGCGCGCAAGATCCGCGAGGAGCTCGACGCGATGATGGTGCTCGGCATCGATCCKATCCATCGCCTGGTCGTGCCCCGCGTGCTCGCCTGCATGCTCGTCGCGGTCTTCCTCAACGGCATGGTCAGCGTCGTCGGCGTGGCCGGCGGCTACGTCTTCAACGTCGTCCTCCAGGACGGCACCCCGGGTGCGTACGTCGCCAGCTTCACCGCCCTCGCCCAGCTGCCCGACCTGTGGATCGGGCTCTTCAAGGCCCTCGTCTTCGGCCTCATCGCCGCCGTCGTCGCGTCGTACAAGGGCATGAACGCCGGCGGCGGTCCCAAGGGCGTGGGCGACGCGGTCAACGAGTCCGTCGTCATCACGTTCCTGCTGCTCTTCGTGGCCAACTTCGTCCTGAGCATGATCTACCTCCAGGTCGTGCCCCCGAAGACGGGATGACCATGGCTGATCTCAGGAGCATCTACCGCACCCCGCTCAGGTCGTTGGACGACCTCGGCGGGCAGCTCGCGTTCCACATCGGGGTGATCAAGGYCATCCCCCGGTCGGTCACGCGCTACCCCAGGGAGATCCTGCGGATCCTCGCCGAGGTCACCCTCGGGTCCGGTGCCCTGGCCGTCATCGGCGGCACCGTCGGGGTCATCCTGGGCATGACGTTCTTCACCGGCGCCCAGGTCGGCCTGTCGGGCTACGCGGCGCTCAACCAGCTCGGCACCGCTGCCTTCTCCGGCTTCGTGTCCGCCTACTTCAACACCCGTGAGATCGCCCCGCTGGTCGCCGGCATCGCCCTGGCGGCGACCGTCGGCTGTGGCTTCACCGCCCAGCTCGGCGCGATGCGGATCTCCGAGGAGGTCGACGCCCTCGAGGTGATGGCCATCCCCTCGATGCCCTTCCTGGTGGCCACCCGGGTCGTCGGTGGCCTCATCGCCATCGTGCCCCTGTACGTCGTGGGCCTGCTGTCGTCGTACTTCGCCAGCCGGCTCGTCGTGACGATGTTCTACGGCCAGTCGACCGGGACCTACGACCACTACTTCAACGCGTTCCTGCCGCCGGGCGACGTGCTCTGGTCCTTCGGCAAGGTGCTGGTCTTCGCGGTGACGGTGATCCTCATCCACTGCTACCACGGCTACACCGCGTCGGGCGGCCCGGCCGGGGTGGGCGTCGCCGTGGGCCGCGCCGTCCGCACCAGCATCGTGGCCGTCAACGTCATCGACCTCTTCCTGTCGATGGCCATCTGGGGCACCACCACGACCGTGAGACTGGCGGGGTGAGGCGCGGATGAATCCCCTGCGCGCCCTCACCGGCAACCACAAGGTGCTCGGCGTGGTCTTCCTGTGCCTGATCCTCACCAGTGTCTGGCTGGCCTACGGCGTCTTCACCAAGAAGTTCACCGACTACGACGAGGTGACCCTCCAGACGTCGAAGATCGGGCTCCAGCTGCCCATGCGCGCCGACGTCAAGATCCGCGGCGTCCAGGTCGGCGAGGTGATCGCCATCGACGCCGACACCGACGGCGCCAGCCTGACGCTGGGCCTCTACCCCGACGAGCGCGGGCAGATCCCGGCCAACGTGACCGGCTCGATCGTCCCCAAGACCCTCTTCGGCGAGAAGTACGTGTCGCTCGTCGTGCCCGAGCAGCCCTCCGACCGGAGCATCGCCGCCGACGCGACGATCCAGCGCACGGAGGTCTCCACCGAGGTCGAGCAGGTGCTCTCCGACCTCTACCCGCTGCTGCGCGCCGTGCAGCCCGCCGAGATCAACATGACCCTCAACGCCATCGCCACCGCCCTCGAGGGCCGCGGCGACCAGCTCGGCGAGAACCTCGAGGTCGTCGACGGCTACCTCAAGCGCTTCAACCCCGAGATCCCGGCGCTGGTCGAGGACCTGCGGCTGACCGCGAAGGTCTCCGACATCTACGCCGACGTGCTGCCCGAGGTCGCCACCATCCTGCGCAACACGATCACCACGACCCAGACCCTGGAGGGCCGCGAGGACAAGCTCAACGCGCTCTTCAAGGACATCGGACGCTTCTCCGCGACCACCGAGCGCTTCCTCGACACCAACGGCGACAACCTGGTCCGGCTCGGGGACCTGGGGCGCACCCAGCTGCAGCTGCTCGCGAAGTACGCGCCCGAGTACCCCTGCCTGCTCGAGGGGATCGTGAAGGCCGGGGACCTCCAGGCCGAGGCGTTCCGCGGGTTCACCCTGCACATCGTCCTGGAGACCCTGCCCAACCAGCCCCGCGGCTACGGCCCCCAGGACGCCCCGGTGTACGGCGAGACGCGCGGCCCCCACTGCGGCTCCCTGCCCAGCCCCCCGGGGGACCAGGCCAACCCGTTCGACGGCCAGCCCGACTTCGTCGACGGCGTCGACGAGCCGACCGGCAAGGGTGTCTCCCGCAGCGCCACCGGCTGGGCCGGCGGCGACGGCTACACGGGGGGCCGGGACGAGGCCGCGCTGCTGAAGGGGCTGCTCGGTGCCTCGATCGGCACCGGCGCCGAGGACGTTCCTGACCTCGGCGTGCTGCTCGTCGGACCCATGGCGCGAGGCGCCACCGTGACGCTCGGGGAGGCCCGCTGATGCCGCTGCTCGACGCCCGGACCTCCATCGACCTCACCAAGCTGATGATCTTCATCCTCGTGACGACGCTGGCCACCGCCGTGCTCGTGGTCACCATCGGCAACCTGACCTTCGGCGAGACCCGCAGCTACAAGGCGGTGTTCGTCAACGCGACCGGCGTCGTCAAGGGCGACGACATCCGCGTCGCCGGGGTGAAGGTCGGCGTCGTGGAGGACATCGAGATCGAGGACCGCACCCGCGCGCTGGTGACCTTCACCGTCGATGAGGACACCGCCGTCACGGGAGCCACGTTCGCCACCATCAAGTACCGCAACCTCGTCGGCCAGCGCTACGTCGCGTTGACCCAGGAGATCGGCGACACGGGGCGGCTGCCCGCCGACGCCACGATCCCGGTCGACCGCACCCAGCCGGCGCTGGACCTCACGGTGCTGTTCAACGGCTTCAAGCCCCTGTTCCAGGCGCTGTCGCCCACCGACATCAACAAGCTGTCGTACGAGATCGTCCAGGTGTTCCAGGGCGAGAGCGGCACCCTCGAGGGGCTGCTGCAGCACACGGCGTCGGTGACGTCGACGCTCGCCGACCGCGACGAGGTGATCAGCGACCTCATCGAGAACCTCAACCAGGTGCTGGCCCACATCGGYGATCGCGACGAGCAGCTGTCCCGCCTCATCGTCTCCTTCCGCACGCTGATCGGCGGGCTCAAGGACGACCGGCAGRCCATCCTCGGCTCCCTCGACGAGATCTCCGACCTGTCCGTGGAGACGTCCGACCTGCTGTCCGGCATCCGCAGGCCCTTCGTCAAGGACATCAAGGAGCTGCGTACCGTCGCCGGCAACATCGATGCGAACAAGGCCGAGCTCGACCGGGCGCTCCAGGTCCTGCCCATCAAGCTCGAGAAGGTCGGCCGCACCGCGATCTACGGCTCGTGGTTCAACTTCTACCTGTGCGAGTTCCAGGGCCGCATCAAGCTCCCCGGCAACCTCAACGTCCCGGTCTCCTACCAGCCGGGCTCCGATCGGTGTGATCTCGGATGAAACCTTTCCGCGAGCGCAACCCCGTGATCATCGGGTTCGTCAGCCTCGTCGCCCTCGGGCTGCTGCTCACCGCGGCGCTGCGAGCCGACGACCTGCCGCTGATCGGCGGTGGGGACACCTACCGTGCGGCCTTCACCGAGTCCGGCGGCCTCAAGAAGGGTGACGAGGTCCGCATCGCCGGTGTCCGGGTCGGCAAGGTCGACCAGGTGGCGCTCGACGACGGCCTGGTGGTGGCGACGTTCAAGGTCGACAGCGGGGAGGCCTTCGGTCCCGACACCCGGGCCGCCATCAAGGTCAAGACGCTGCTCGGCGCCATGTACCTGTCCCTCGAGCCGGTCGGTGGCGGCCAGCTGGAGGAGGGCTCGACGATCCCCGTCGAGCGCACGTCCTCGCCGTACGACGTCGTGGACGCGTTCGAGGGCCTCGCAGACACCACGGACCGCATCGACACCGACCAGCTCGCCGGGGCGCTCACCACCCTGGCCGACCTCACCCGCAACACTCCCGACGAGTTCCGCTCCGCCCTCGACGGCGTCACCCGGCTCTCGGCCAACGTCGCGGCCAAGGACCAGCAGATCAACGAGCTGCTGGTCAACCTCGACCGGGTGTCCGGCGTGCTCGACGAGCGTGACGACGACATCGTCGCCCTGATGCGCGACGCGGACGTGCTGTTCCGTGCGCTCGTGGGCCGCAAGCAGGCGATCCACGACCTGCTGGAGTCGACCTCCACCCTGTCGCGCGAGCTGACCCTGCTCGTCCGGCAGAGCCGGGACGACCTCGCACCCGCCCTGACGCACCTGGAGAACGTCGTCGCCGTGCTCAACAAGAACGAGGACAACCTCGACAACAGCCTGCGGCTGATGGCGCCGTTCTACCGGGTCTTCGCCAGCACGCTCGGCACCGGACCGTGGTTCGACACCTACATCCAGAACCTGCCTCCGGCACCGCAGGTGGGCTGATCATGGAACTCGTCCGCAAGTTCGCCGTCCCGCTCGTGGTCCTCGCCCTGGTGGCCGCCGCGGCCATCACGATGTTCACCGGTTCCGACTCCAAGCGCGTGGTGGCCCACTTCCCGCGCGCCATCTCGATCTACGAGGGGAGCGAGGTGCGCGTCCTCGGCGTGCCGATCGGCAGCGTCGAGACCGTGGAGCCCTCGGGCACCGACGTGGTGGTGACGATGACCTACGACAGCGAGGTCGAGCTGCCGGCCGACGCGAAGGCGGCCATCGTCGCGCCCTCGATCGTCGGCGACCGCTTCATCCAGATCACCCCCGTCTACACGGGTGGGGAGGTGATGGCCGACAACGTCGAGCTCCCCGTCGAGCGGGCCGCCGTCCCGATCGAGCTCGACCAGATCTACGAGAGCCTGGACACCCTCAACGTCGCRCTCGGACCCAGCGGCGCCAACCGCAACGGCGCGCTGTCGGACCTGCTCGCCGTCACGGCCGACAACTTCGACGGCCAGGGGGCCAACCTGCGCTCCACCCTGGGCAACGTCGCGAAGCTGACGGCCACCTTGGACAACAACAAGGAGGAGCTGTTCGGCAGCGCCGAGAAGCTCGGCAAGTTCGTCAGCACCCTCGCCGAGAACGACCGGACCGTACGCCGCTTCAACCAGTCGCTCGCCGACGTCTCCGGTCTCCTGGAGGGCGAGAAGGAGGAGCTCTCGGCCTCCCTGCGCAACCTGTCGGTGGCACTCACCGAGGTGTCGTCCTTCGTCAAGGAGAACCGTGAGGTCCTGGGCCGCAACATCTCCGGCCTCAACCGGGTCTCCAAGGTCCTGGTCAAGCAGCGTGACGCGCTCGACGAGATCCTCGCGGTGGGCCCGCTGGCGCTCAACAACCTGGCGCTGACCTACAACCCGCAGGCCGGGACTCTCGACACCCGCGCCAACCTCGGCGAGCTCCTCAACCAGGTGACGGCCGACCCCGCGACGTACCTGTGCGGGCTCACCAGCCAGGTCAAGGGCGCCGACGGCGTGTGCGACACCATCAAGCAGGTGCTGCCCCGGACGGGTGCGCTCCCGAAGGGACCGGTGCCGGCCCGCCCGGACCAGCGGTTCGACCCGACCCTCGGTGGTCTCGTGGAGGTGTCGCGATGAACCGCGTCAAGGCCGTCGTGATGGTCTTCGTGGCCGCGCTGGCCCTCTCGGCGTGCGACTTCGACGTCTACGAGCTGCCGCTGCCCGGCGGTCCCGACGTCGGCTCCGACCCGATGACCGTGCGGGTCCACTTCGCCGACGTGCTCGACCTGGTGCCGAAGTCGACCGTCAAGGTCAACGACGTCACCGTCGGTCAGGTGACCGACGTGTCCCTCGACGGCTACACAGCCGTGGTCGAGCTGGAGATGCGCCGCGACGTCGCGCTGCCCGACAACGCGGTGGCGGAGATCCGCCAGACCAGCCTGCTCGGCGAGAAGTTCGTCTCGCTCAAGGCCCCGGAGGCCGGTTCCAGCGACGACCCGCTCGAGAGCGGCGACGAGATCCCGCTCGAGCGCACCGGGCGCAACCCGGAGGTCGAGGAGGTGCTCGGCGCGCTGAGCCTGCTCCTCAACGGGGGAGGCGTGGCCCAGCTCAAGACCATCACGCAGGAGCTCAACCTCGCCCTCGAGGGCCGGGAGGGCACGGCCCGGTCGGTGCTGCGCCAGATCCGCGACTTCATGGCCCAGCTCGACGACAACAAGGGCGACATCGTCGACGCCATCGAGAAGCTCAACCGGCTGGCCCTCGGGATCCGCAAGGAGCAGCCGACCATCGACGCCGCCCTGGACGAGCTGCCCAGCGCCCTCGACTCCATCGACCGCCAGCGCGAGGACCTGGTGGCGATGCTCCGCTCGCTCGAGGACCTGAGCGCGGTCGGCGTCAAGGTCATCCGCGCGTCCAAGGAGGCCACCATCGACTCGCTGGAGGCGCTCGACCCGGTGCTGACCCAGCTCGCGGCGTCGGGGGACGACTTCACCAACGCGTTCCACGTGTTCCTCACCTACCCGTTCGTCGACGAGGTCGTCGGCCGGGACCCGCAGGTGGCGCGCAACCTGCACATGGGCGACTACACCAACCTCTCCATCACGCTCGAGGTCGACCTCTCGCAGGGCACCACCGGGCTSCCCACGCTGCCCACCAACCTGCCCTCGCAGATCGATCCGACCGTGATCGTCAACAACGTCCTGGACTGCCTGGCCAGCGGCGACCTGACGAGCCCCGCCTGCCAGCGGGTCCTGGCCACGCCCACCGACCTGCTGAAGCTGCAGGAGGAGTGCCGCAAGGACGCCAACAAGGACAAGGACGTCTGCCGCGAGCTCAACCAGGTGCCCAACCTTCCGCTGCCCACCGAGACGACCACGATCCCGGGCGTCCCGGTGCCGGTGCCCAGCGTGCCCACCGTGCCGGGGCTGCCGACCGTGCCCGGGCTCGGCCGGGCCGGCACCCAGGAGCGGACGCCGCACGGACCGACGTACGGACAGCTGATGGACCACTACGACCCGGCTCTGGTGAGCCTGCTCGTCCCCGGGATGGTGCTGCGATGATCACCGCTCGAACCAGGATGCAGCTGGTGGTCTTCGCGATCATCACCCTGCTCGGCGTGACCTACGTCGGGGCGCGCTACGCCCGCCTCGACCGCGTGTTCGTCGACGACACCTACACGGTGGTCGCGCACTTCGCGGACTCCGGCGGCGCGTTCGCGGGCGCCGAGGTGTCCTACCGGGGGGTCCGCATCGGCGAGGTGTCCGAGATGGTGCTCACCGACCAGGGCGTGGACATCCACCTCGACATCGACCAGGAGCAGGACCGCATCCCCGCCGACAGCCTGGCGCTGGTCGGCAACCGCTCCGCGGTGGGCGAGCAGTACGTCGAGCTGCAGCCGCAGGTCGATGACGGTCCCTACCTCGAGGACCAGTCGCAGATCGCCCTCGACCGCACCCGCACCCCGATCCAGACCGACACCCTGCTGACGCACCTGTCCGAGACCGTGCGCAGCGTCGACGAGCAGGACCTGCAGACCGTCACCACCGAGTTCGGCGAGGCCTTCGCGGGGGCGGGGGAGGACCTCCAGACGATCATCGACTCCGGCACCGCCTTCATCGACGCCGCGGACGCCAACTTCGAGGTCACCACCAAGCTGATCCGCGACGGCAACGTCGTCCTCAACGGCCAGGTCGACTCCGAGAGCGCCCTGCGCTCCTTCGCCCGCGACCTCAGCACGTTCTCCACCTCCCTGGCCGGGTCCGACAAGGACCTCCGCTCGGTGATCGACAACGGCAGCGCCACCGCCACCCAGCTGCGCACCTTCATCGAGGACAACGAGGTCGAGCTCGGCGAGCTCCTCAACAACCTCGTCACCACCGGCGAGGTCGTGGTGAAGAACATCAAGGGCGTCGAGCAGCTGCTCGTCATCTACCCGTACGTCGTGGAGGGTGGCTTCACCGTCGTGTCCAGGAC
>NZ_JBFUMD010000060.1:0-11762 GCF_054049555.1 Nocardioides sp. P5_C9_2 | reverse complement strand
GCCCGGACGATGCCCTCGGCGGTGTCGACGTCGAGGCCCTCGCGTGCCCGGGCCTGCGCCAGCTGGGCGATGCGGTCCTCGTCGGTGGCGTCGAGTCCGGCCACCTGCCAGCGGGTGCCGGTGTCGTCCGGACCGAACCGGCCGGCCGCGACCAGGCGCATGCCGAGCAGCACGGCGCCGCTGAGCAGGGTGACGCTCGGGTGCACGTCCCCCTGGGAGTGTGCCCGGGTCAGCACCGGGAGGGCGCCCCGGATGGGCAGGCTGACCGTGCGCCGCTCGCCGGTGAACTCGACCGTCCCGTCGCGGGGCTGCTCACCGGCCCTGAACGTGGCGGGACCGCTGACCGGGACGAAGCTCACCCGCCACACGCTAGCGTCGTACCCCATGAGCATCCTCGATTCCTCCCTGGCCCGCCTCGACGGCACCCCCGGCACGCTGCGCGACCTCACCGGCGGCCGGCCCGCCCTGCTGGTCAACGTGGCCAGCAGGTGCGGCCTGACGCCGCAGTACACGGGGCTCGAGGAGCTCCAGGAGAAGTACGGCCACCGCGGCTTCACCGTCGTCGGCCTGCCCTGCAACCAGTTCGGCGGGCAGGAGCCCGGCAGCGAGGCGGAGATCGCGGAGTTCTGCTCGGCGACGTACGGCGTCACGTTCCCGATGAGCGAGAAGGTCGAGGTCAACGGCGAGGACCGCCACGCCGTCTACCGGCAGCTGGTCGAGACGCCCGACGAGAAGGGCGAGGCCGGCGACGTGCGGTGGAACTTCGAGAAGTTCCTGATCGACGCCGACGGCACCGTGGTCGCGCGCTTCGGCCCCGTCGTGGAGCCCCAGGACCCGCAGCTCGTCGACCGCGTCGAGTCGCTGATCAGCTGACGTGGACGTCACCGCGCTGCTCGCCGACCACCCCGTCGTCGACGGCCACAACGACCTGCTGTGGACCGCCCGGGAGCTGGCGGCCTACGACTGGGACCGGCTCGACGTGGGCCTGCGCGGGACCGCCACCCACACGGACCTGCCCCGGATGCGCGACGGCGGGGTGGGCGCGCAGTTCTGGTCCGTCTACGTCCCCACCCGGCTGACCGGGGACCACGCGGTCAGCGCCACCCTCGAGCAGGTCGACGCCGCCCACGCCCTCACCGAGCGGTACGCCGACCGGCTGGTCCTGGCGCGCACCGCCGACGACGTCGAGGCCGCCTGGGCGTCCGGGCGGATCGCCTCCCTGATGGGGGCCGAGGGTGGGCACTCCATCGACTGCTCCCTCGGGACGCTGCGCCGGTTGCACGCCCTCGGCGTGCAGTACCTGACGCTCACCCACAACGCGAACACCCCGTGGGCCGACTCCGCCACCGACCGCCCCGTCGCCGGCGGGCTGACCGCCTTCGGCCGCGAGGTCGTGCGGGAGATGAACCGCATCGGGATGATGGTCGACCTCTCCCACGTCTCCGCCGACACGATGCGCGACGCCCTCGCGGTGGCCGAGGTACCGGCGATCTTCAGCCACAGCTCGGCGCGCGCGGTGACCGACAGCCCGCGCAACGCCCCGGACGACGTGCTGGAGTCGCTGCGGGACCAGGGCGGGGTCTGCATGGTGACCTTCGTGCCCAAGTTCGTGAACCAGGCGTGCGCCGACTGGCACCGCAGCGCCGTGGAGGCCGCGGCCGCGGAGGGGATCTCCGAGGCCGACAACGCCCGCTTCTCACCGTGGTACGCCGCTCACCGCGCGGCCCACCCGGAGCCGGTCGCCGACCTGTCCGACGTGGTCGCGCACTGCGAGCACGTGCGCGAGGTCGCCGGCATCGACCACGTGGGGCTCGGCGGCGACTACGACGGCGTCGAGGTGCTGCCGACCGGCCTCGAGGACGTCACCGGCTACCCGGCCCTGCTCTCGGCGCTGGCCGACCGCGGATGGTCGGGCGACGACCTGGCCCGGCTGACGTGCCGCAACGTGCTGCGGGTGATGCGCGACGTCGAGTCCGGCGCCCGGACGATCCGCGCCCGGCGCGGCCCCGGCCTGGCCCGCATCGAGGAGCTCGACCGCCCAACCGGGTGAGCCAGGCCACGTCGAGAACTGTCCTAAAGTAGTGGGTGGTTGTCGATGGCAACTGACACCATTCCCCGGTRACCACAGACCTTCAGCAGCACCCCGCCGACATCGCGGCGGGCGGCGACTCCGACAAGCTCGACAAGAGCGTCCTCCGCGTCGCCGGCGTCGTCGTGCTCGGCGCCATCATGTCCATCCTCGACATCACCGTCGTCTCGGTGGCCCTCGAGACGTTCCAGCGCGAGTTCGACGCCACCGCGGCCGAGGTCGCCTGGACGATGACCGGCTACACCCTGGCCCTGGCCAGCGTCATCCCGCTGACCGGCTGGGCGGCCGACCGCTTCGGCACCAAGCGGCTCTACCTGATGGCCGTGCTGCTCTTCACCGCCGGCTCCGTGCTGTGCGCCACCGCCACCAGCCTGGAGATGCTGGTCGCCTTCCGCGTCCTGCAGGGCCTCGGCGGCGGCATGCTGATGCCGCTGGGCATGACGATCCTGACCCGGGCCGCCGGCCCGGAGCGCGTCGGTCGCGTGATGGCCGTGCTCGGCATCCCGATGCTGCTCGGCCCGATCTTCGGCCCGATCCTCGGTGGCGCCCTGATCGACAGCGCCTCGTGGCACTGGATCTTCCTGATCAACCTGCCGATCGGCGCCGCCGCCATCGTCTACGCCTGGATCGTGCTGCCCAAGGACGAGGTCGAGCCGTCGGAGACCTTCGACTGGCTGGGCATGGTGCTGCTCTCCCCGGGCCTCGCCGCCTTCCTCTACGGCGTCAGCTCGATCCCCGAGCACGGCACCGCCATGACCCCGGAGGTCCTGGTCCCGATGGTCCTCGGCGCGCTGCTGATCATCGCGTTCGTGCCGTGGGCCCTCAACCGGCGCAACCTGCACCCGCTGATCGAGCTGCGCCTGTTCAAGAACCGCAACATGACCGTCGCGGTGCTGGCGATGATGCTCTTCGCGATCGCCTTCTTCGGCGCCTCGCTGCTGTTCCCGCTGTACTTCATCACCGTCCGCGGCGAGGACGCCCTCGGGGCCGGCCTGCTGCTCGCCCCGCAGGGCATCGGCGCGATGATCACGATGCCGATCGCCGGGATCCTGGCCGACCGCATCGGCCCCGGCAAGATCGTGCTCGTCGGCATCACGGTGATCACCGTCGGGATGGCGATGTTCACCCAGATCGAGGTGGACACCTCCTACTCCTACATCCTCGGCGCGCTCTTCGTGATGGGCCTCGGCATGGGCGGCACGATGATGCCGATCATGACCGCCGCCCTGGCGACGCTCACCGCGCACAACGTCGCCCGCGGGTCCACGCTGCTCAACATCACCCAGCAGGTCGCGGCCTCGATGGGCACGGCGCTGTTCTCCGTGATCCTCACCAACGAGCTCAAGAAGAGCACCGCCACCACCCCGGCCGGCGCGCTCGACCACATGGCCGACTCCTTCGCGACCGTGTTCACGGTCGCCACGATCCTCGTCGCCTGCTGCCTGATCCCGGCGGCGTTCCTGCCCCGCACCAAGGTCGCCCCGGCCGATCCCGCGACGATGATGGGTCACTGACCCGGCACCGCCGCTCGCCGACGGCCCGTCCTCCTCGTGGGGACGGGCCGTCGGCATTCCCGGGGGCGCGCCGGAGGCGGTGAACCAACCACATTCCGCGGGTCAGGGCCCCCTCGGGCGGTGAGTCAGCCACATTCCCGCGACCGAGAATGTGGCCACCTCACCCCCACCCCGGCGAGTCCCGGGCGACACCCGCGCGAGCGGTGCCGCAGCCACACTTCCGCGACCGGAGAATGTGGCTGACCCACCGCCCACCCCGGGCCGTCACTCACCCCACCCGGTGGCTGACTCACCGGCTGACTCGCTGACTCACCGTGGAACCGCCCCGCGCCGGTCGCGGCGGCGTCGTCCCGGGGTGACTCGTGTCTCGGGTGAGCATCCTCACCGTCGATCCGGGGGGTCAGGGTTTGCCTCGACGAGGGTCGGTCGTGGAGCGTCGAACGCTTCGCCGCGGCTCACGCAGACGCGCACCTCCCGGGCCCACCGGTCACCGCCGGTCCCCCGGGTCGACCTGCACGCCGACCGGAGAGAGACCCTCCCATGACAGTCCAGCCACGAGCTGCCACGCCCTTCGACCGACCGATCACCACCGGGGCCGTCGTCGACACCGTCGACATCACCGCCCCCGTCACGACCTTCACCCGGGTCGCCCGTCGCCGCATCGTCGCGGTCATCGACCCCGTGTGGGCGACCGACAGCGACGACCCCAACGACCACACCCGCGCCCCGGCCGGCGTGGTGGAGCGTGCCGCCGAGCTGCTCACCGCCCGGCTCCAGCCGGGCGAGCTCATCTCGGCCACCCCGAACGGCCGCCTGCTGCTCCAGCTGCGGCGCGAGGACCGGGCCGCCCGCCCCGTGCGGTTGCAGGAGATGGCGTACTTCGCCCTCGAGGTCCTCGACCGCCTCCACGACACGGACGTGGTGGTCGACCTCGGTGTGGGCTGGGCGCCCATCACCCGACAGCAGGACCCCGACGCAGCCAGCCGGGCCGCGGGCAAGGCGGCCGCCGAGTCGCTGCGGCAGCGCGACCTCCAGCCCCGCCAGGACGGCGTGCACGTCCGGGCCCGCAACCCGCGGATCTCCGGCTGGACCGCGAGCCGCCAGATCGTCGCGGCGACCGCCGGCAGCGTGCTGCTGCCCTTCCTGGCGATGGTGGGCCTGTTCCACCTCGGCATCGACGTCTCGGGGCCGCTCTACTGGACCCTCGTCGGCGCCCTGACGATCACCGCGCTGTCGATCTGGGCCGAGATCTCGCACGCGTTCACCCCGCCGCGGGTGCCCGACGTACCGGACGAGCCGGCCCCGCGGGCCACGGCCATCATCGCGGCGTACCTGCCCAACGAGGCGGACACCATCGCGGAGACGATCGAGCACTTCGTCGCCCACGACTACAGCGGTGACCTCCAGGTGATCCTGGCCTACAACTCCCCGGTGGGCCTGCCGGTGGAGGCCCGTCTTGCCGAGCTGGACGCCCAGCACGAACGGCTGACGGTCCTCAAGGTCTCCGAGAGCACCTCCAAGGCGCAGAACGTCAACGCGGCCATGCGCATCGCGCACGGTGAGTTCGTCGGCATCTTCGACGCCGACCACCACCCGGCGGACGGCTCCTTCGACCGCGCCTGGCGCTGGATCGCCGCGGGCCACGACGTCGTCCAGGGCCACTGCGTGATCCGCAACGGCGGAGACTCGGCCCTGGCCCGGCTGGTCGCGGTGGAGTTCGAGCAGATCTACGCCGTCTCGCACCCGGGTCGCGCGGCCCTGCACGGCTTCGGGATCTTCGGCGGCTCCAACGGCTACTGGCGCGCCACCGCCCTGGAGCGCATCCGGCTCCGCGGCTCCTACCTCACCGAGGACATCGAGGCCTCGATGCGCACCCTCGGCGCGGGTGGCAGYCTGGTGAGCGACCCCGGCCTCGTGAGCTACGAGCTGGCCCCGGAGAACATCCGCTCGCTGTGGAAGCAGCGGCTGCGCTGGGCGCAGGGCTGGTTCCAGGTGTCGGTCCGGCACCTGTGGCCGCTGCTGCGACGCCCGCACCTGTCGCTGAGGCAGAAGGCGGGCCTGACCTACCTGCTCGGCTGGCGCGAGGTCTACCCGTGGATCTCGATGTTCGCCTGGCCGCTGCTCGGTTTCCTCGCCTGGCGCGACGGCGGGCTGCAGATGACGTCCCCACTCTTCGTGCTCATCACCTTGTTCGTCACCGTCTCCGGCCCGCTGCAGACGATGGCGGCGTACCGGCTGGGCGCGCCGAGCATCCGCCGCAACCCCTGGTGGTTCGTGTCCGCGAGCCTCCTCAACCTGCTGGTCTACACCGAGGCCAAGAACCTGGTGAACCGGGTCGCGCACCTCAAGCAGCTGCGGGGCGAGCACCAGTGGGTGGTGACTCCCCGCACCGCCGCGAGCAGCGGCTCGAGCTCCGGCCCCGAGACAGGCACCGACCGCACCCTGACGACGTACGACGAGGAGGTGGCCGCATGAGCACCCTGCAGGCAACCCGAACCCCGACCGCCGCACCCGCGGACGGCACCGACGACCGGCGGGTCTTCCCGCTCAACACCCTGCGCGCCATCGCGGCGCTCAGCGTGGTGACCTTCCACGCCTACCAGCACTCCCGCAGCGGCCCCGACGCCGCCTGGCCCTGGGACGGTCTGGCCCACCAGCTGATGATCGGCACCGAGCTGTTCGTGGAGATGTTCTTCGTGCTCTCGGGCCTGGTCCTGTGGCTGCCGGTGGCCCGGGCCCTGTACGCCGGCGAGGAGACCCGGTCGGGTCGCGCGATGCTGCTGCGCCGGACGGCACGGCTGCTGCCGCTGTACTGGACCGTCGTCCTCGTGGTGTGGGCGATGACCAACCCGGACCTCCCGGGGCACTGGCAGGACCTGCTGCTGCACCTGACGTTCACGCACATCTACAGCGACACCTACATCTTCTGGACCGCCGGCCCGGCCTGGAGCCTGGCGGTGGAGTTCCACTTCTACCTGCTGGTGGCGCTGAGCTTCCCGGTGATCCGCCGGGCGACGCGGCGCTGGGAGGGCCCGCGGGCCCGCACCGCGATCCTGCTGTCGCTCCCGACCCTGCTGCTGGCGATCGGGCTGGTCTACAACCTCGTCACCATCAACTTGACCCAGCAGGACCCGACCAACTGGTCGGTGTGGTTCTCGCCGATGTCGCGGGCCGGCAGCTTCGCCGTCGGCATGTTCCTCGCCGTGGCGAGCGCGCGGGGCGTGCAGCTCCCCACCGTGCCGCGTCGGCTCGTCGCCGGCCTCGGCATGGGTGCCCTGCTCGCGCTGGTGGTCACCCGCCCCGAGACGGGTCAGGTGCACTGGTGGCCGACCCTGTACGCCGCCGCGCTGGGCGTCGCGCTCGCCGCCATCGTCCTGCACCGCGGTCCCTACCCGGCGGTGCTCACCGAGCCGACGCTGGCCTGGCTGGGTGGGCTCGGCTACGGGATCTACCTGGTCCACGAGCCGGTGCTGCGGCTGGTCTCCTCCTGGGGGCTGGTGCCCGAGGCCCAGCCCGGCGCGGTCTTCCTGGCCACGGCCGTGGTGGTGGCGGTCCCGAGCGTGGCCCTCGCCTGGCTCAGCTCGCGCACGGTCGAGTCCGCGGGGCTGCGGCTCTCGACGCTCGTCGACCGTGACGGGACGTCGCGGGACTACTACCCGCACCTGTCCCGCGAGTCCGCCTGAGCCTCGCGCTCGTCTCGCTCCGGCGGTAGCGGTGGGCAGTGAGCGGTGAGCGGTGGGCGGTGAGCGGTGGCCCAGCCACACTTGCTCGACCAGAAACGTGGCCAACTCACCGCCCCGCCGGCGCGCCCCGCGCGACACGCGGGTGAGCGGTGGCCCAGCCACATCTGTTCGACCAGGAATGTGGCTTGCTCACCGCTCGCCGGGGAGCGCGGGGACCGTGGCCCGGGCGCGGGAGCGTCCGGGCCACCTCCGGGTGGCGATGGGTCCGAGCGCCTCAGGCCTGGGTGCCGAGCGCCACGGGCAGCACCGCGGTGGCGCCGGCCTCGCGCAGCGCGACCGCGGCCACGGTCATCGTCCAGCCGGTGACGACGAGGTCGTCGACCAGGAGCACCGGGCCCGCGGGCACCTCGGCGCGCAGCTCGTAGCGTCGCGTGACCGCCGCGACCCGCTGGGCGGAGTTGGTGGCCCCCCGGCCCGGGGCCACCGACGGGTCGGCGATCGCCCAGGTGCCGACGAGGGGCAGCTGCATCACCCGCGACAGCCCGGCCGCGAGGTCGGCGACCAGCTGGGGGCGGGTGGCGGACTCGACGTGCACGAGCGCGACGGGTCGCTCGGCCCACGCGCCCGACCAGTCCTTCATGACCGTCATCAGGCCCTGGGCCAGGGACGGCGGGACCGGCCCGTCGGGGACACCGACGGCGAAGAGCTCCCGCAGCGCCTGACCGTGGCCGAGGTCGGTGAGCCGCGCGATCGCCCGCCCCTCCGCGGGACCGGACCCGATCTTGCCCTTGAGGCTCAGGCCCAGGTTGGCCAGCGCGGTGGGCCACATCTTGCGGGGCTCGATCGCCACCCCGGGGCGCGAGAGCCGGGCGCTGGCCGAGGCGACCGCCTCCTCGGAGACGGCGGTGACCAGCGAGAGGCCGCCGCAGTTGTCGCAGCGGCCGCAGTCGGCGGCGTCCGGGTCGTCGAGCTGCTCGCGCAGGTAGCGCATCCGGCACTCGTCGCTGTCGAGGTAGGCGAGCATCGCGGCCTGCTCCCGCTCGCGCGCCTCGCGGACCCGGTCGTAGCGCTCGGCGTCGTAGGCCCACTCCCGGCCGGTGGCCTCCCACCCGCCCTGGACGCGGCGGACGGCGCCGTCGACGTCGAGCACCTTGAGCATCGCCTCGAGCCGGTTGCGACCGAGCTCGACGTACGACTCCAGGGTGGCGGTCGACAGCGGCTTGTCGGAGCCGGCGAGCACGTCGATCGTCTGCCGGACCAGCTGCTCGGGCGGGAAGGACAGGCCGGCGAAGTAGGCCCAGATGTCACGGTCCTCGAGCTGCGGCAGCAGCACGACGCTGGCCTCCGACGTGCCGCGACCGGCGCGGCCGACCTGCTGGTAGTAGGCGACCGGGGACTGGGGTGCACCGAGGTTGATCACGAAGCCGAGCGAGGCGTCGAAGCCCATGCCCAGCGCCGAGGTGGCGATCAACGCCTTGACCCGGCCCGCCACCAGGTCGGCCTCCAGCGCCTGCCGCTCCGTCGGGTCGGTCTGGCCGGAGTAGGCGGCCACCTCGTGCCCGCGCTCGCGCAGGTAGGCGGCGACCTCCTGGGTGGCGGCGACGGTGAGGCAGTAGACGATGCCGGAGCCGGGCTGCTCGGACAGGTGGTCGGCCAGCCAGGCCAGCCGCTGCTCGGCGGTGCGCAGGCGCAGGACCCCCAGTCGCAGCGACTCGCGGTCGAGGGAGCCGCGGAGCACGAGCACGCCCGAGCGCTCGTCGGCGGTGGGGTCGAGCCCGCCGCCGAGCTGCTCGGCGACGTCGGCGGTCACCCGGGCGTTGGCCGTGGCCGTCGTGGCCAGCACGGGGATGCCCTCGGGCAGGTCGCCGAGGAGGGTCCGGATGCGGCGGTAGTCGGGACGGAAGTCGTGGCCCCAGTCGGAGATGCAGTGCGCCTCGTCGACCACGAGCAGGCCCGACGTGGCGGCCAGCCGCGGCAGCACCTGGTCGCGGAAGCCCGGGTTGTTGAGCCGCTCGGGACTGACGAGCAGCACGTCGAYCTCGCCGGCGTTGATCGCGTCGTTGATCGGCTGCCACTGCTCGATGTTGGTGGAGTTGATGGTGACCGCGCGGATCCCGGCCCGCTCGGCGGCCTCGATCTGGTTGCGCATCAGCGCGAGCAGCGGCGAGACGATCACGGTCGGGCCGGCCCCCCGCGAGCGCAGCAGGAGGGTCGCGACGAAGTAGACCGCCGACTTGCCCCACCCGGTGCGCTGGACGACGAGCGCGCGGCGCCGGTCGACGGCGAGCGCCTCGATCGCGGACCACTGGTCCTCGCGCAGGACCGCGTCGTCGCGTCCCACCAGGGCCTGGAGGTGGCGCTCGGCCTCGGCACGGACGTCGGTGGTGGTGGTCATGGCCCATGTCTAACAGGGCACCCCGACAACGCTCAGCCGGCGTCGACGAAGGCCTCGCCGTCCAGCACCGGTACGACGTCGCCGGCGTCCGCCTCCGCCGCCACGGCGACGTCGTCGGTGAAGCCCGCGGCCGCCAGCTCCCGTCCTCCGGCGCAGTCGTGGAGGTCCGCGGGCAGCCGGACGCCGGCCCACGCGTGGGTGGCCAGCCGGGCCTCCGGGCTCAGGCCGCCGACCCCCCGATCGACCAGCGCGGACAGGATCGCGCCCGCGCCCCACAGGTCCTCGGCGCACGGACGGAGGCTGCCGTCCGGCCACCGCTCCCCCGCCGGTACGACGACGCACGTCGCACCGCCGTGCACCAGCGGTGCGAGGTGGTCGGCGACCGCCGCGGCGTTGCGCAGCGACCCGGCCACGACCCGGGCGCCGGTCCCGGCCAGGGACTGGGTGATGGTCGAGCCGTTCGGGGAGGGCAGCACGATCCGCTCGACCCCGGAGACCGCGGCCATGGCGGCGGGCGACAGGCTCACCTGACCGGCCTGCTCGCGTGCCTCGAGGCGACCCACCGCCAGCAGCGCACCCCGCGAGGCGGCGTACGCCTGCGCGCTCTCGTCACGCCAGCGGTAGGGCAGGACGGCGATCCCCCGCCCGACCGCGATCGTCACCGTGGTGGTGAAGGAGAGCACGTCGACGACGACCGCGATGTCGGCGGGGACCGCGGCCGCACCGGCCGGGCCCCACTCGCACCGCACGGCGTACCCACCCTGGTCGTGCCCCGGCTTGATCACCGTCCCATTCAACAACCTAGAGGTCGTGGTCTCCCTGGGTGAGGCCCTTGCCCATGGAGAAGGCCACGGTCAGGCCGGCGTCGACCCCGGCCGTCGCCCCGTCGACGAGGTAGGTGGACACGGCCTTGGTCGCGGACCTCATGGCCGGGCTGATCTCACCCACGAGCTCGGCGAACCTGTCGAGGGACGCGGACAGCCCCTTCATGAAGGTGCGGCACCTCTCGATGATCTCGCGCGCCTTCATGACCAGGCCGGTGCCGGCCCACGGTGCGGCGATCCCGGCGGTCAGCGCGACCTTGGCCAGCGCGTCGACCGCCGCCCCGACCAGGTCGGAGACCAGCGCCTGCACGAAGTCCCGGACGCCGGCCAGCAGCCCGCCGGCGACCTCCACCCCGGCGGAGACGCCGTGGGAGATGCTGCCGAGGGCCGTCACGACCTCGGCCGAGACCGACGAGACACCCCGGTAGGCGTTGATGGCAAGGCCGGAGAACTCGCCGAGGTCGTGGTCCACCAGGGCTGTGTAGTCCGGCGAGAGGCCCTGGAGGTGGTTGCCGATGTTGGTCCACGACTGCGCGCCGGCGGTGATCACCGCGGGGTCGCCGAGCATCTCGTCGAGCCACTCCTGGAGGGCTCCGCAGTGCTCCATCATGAAGTTGGCCACCATGGAGGAGACCCCGGCGACGGGGTTGACGATCATGCCCACCACGTCGAGCGCCGCGCTGACGCCCTGCACGCTCGCCTCGATGAAGTCGCCCTGGGCCAGCGCGGAGGCACCGTCGATGGCGCCGTCGAGGACCGCGACGCCGTTGTTGAGCTCGGTGATCGAGCCGTGGTTGGCGATGACCCCGTGGTCGGTGCCCGGGGAGGTGACGACGAGATCGTTCACGGCAGCAGGTCCTTCATCTTGTTCCAGGCGGTCATGACCGCGCCGTCGACGACCTCGAACTCGTCGGCGACGTTCTCCACCGCGTCGGCGGTGGAGGTGAAGATCTCACCGAGCGTGGTCATCGACTCCTGGCCGGCCGCGTCGAGCGGCGCCATGAGCGGCCACACCAGCTTGGAGCCGATGGTCCCGAACATGGTCGAGCTGAAGTTGGCCTCGTGGGAGGCGGCCTTGGCCTTGTCCACCTGGCTGTTGAGGCTCCGCACATGGGCGGCGTGCGCCCGCAGGTCGCCGGCGTTGACCGCGAATCCGTCGCTCATCAGACCTCCTCGTAGCCGTACTGCTCGCGGTAGGCGTCGGTGTAGGAGCGTGCGGTGCTGGAGTCGGGGCCGTAGACCTCGGCACCCAACTCC
>NZ_JBFUMD010000059.1:0-11800 GCF_054049555.1 Nocardioides sp. P5_C9_2 | reverse complement strand
CCGTGCGCGAGGCCGCGTCGAGCTTGGACAGGATGTTGGAGACGTGGACCGACACGGTCTTGGTGGCGATGAAGAGCTGCTTGCCGATCTCGCCGTTGGTGCGGCCCTCGGCCACCAGGGCGAGGATCTCCGCCTCCCGTGGGGTCAGCGTCGCGGTGGTGGCCGTCCGGGGCGCCGGGCTGGAGCCGAGGCCGGTCAGCTCGTCGAGGAGGGGCCGCAGCCCGACCTCGTGCGCCGTCGCACGCGCCAGGTCGGCGGCCTGCCGGGCCCCGGCGGCGTCGCCGCTCGCCCGTAGCACCTCGGCCAGGCGGGCGCGGGTGCGGGCCAGCTCGGGGACGTGGCCGAAGGCGACGAACGCCTCCTCGGCGGCCCGCCAGGCGGACGCCAGCTCGGCGGCGTCGGGCGGGTCGAGCTGGCTCAGCCACCGCCAACGCAGTCCCTCGGCGGTGCGGCGGGCGACCCACGCGTGGTACTCCGGGCCACGACTGATCTCGAACTCGGCGTAGAAGTCGATGACCCGCTCACCGTCGGAGAGCAGGCGGCGTACGACGACGTCGGCGGTCTCCCGCTCGGCGGCGGACTGGTGGGCGGCACGGGTCGCGAGCATCCCGACGACGACGGTCGAGAGCCGCAGCCGTGCCTGGAACCACTCGTGCCAGATCGGTCGCACGGTGTCGACCACCAGGTCGTAGACGTCGACCCCGCGGGCGGCATCGCCGTCCTGCTCGGCACGGGCCAGCTCGGCCGTCGCCGCGTTGATCGCGGTGAGCCCGTCGGTCGGCCAGTAGGCGCGCAGGCTCGCGAAGGCGTCCGGCTTGGTGTGGCCGCGCAGGACCTGCACCTGCATCTGGAGGGCGTAGTAGAGCCACTCGTAGACGACCGGTGGGTTGAGCCCCGACACGTCGAGCCGGGCGTAGGCCTCACGGAGCCGACCCTGGGCGACCAGCACGCTCGCCACCATCTGGCGTGCCTCCGCCGGGAAGGGCGCCCAGGCCAGGCCCTCCTCCTCCCCGCGGACGACGACCCGCCCGTAGGCCTCCAGCGCCCCGTCGAAGTCGCCGAGGTCGTGGTGCAGCCGCCCGAGGAAGTAGAGGGCCCGCAGCTCGGCGTCCACGTGACCGGCCGCCCGGGCCCGGTCCGCGGTGTCGAGCCAGGTCGCGCGGAGCCGGTCGAGGTCGAGGGTCTCGTCGAGGCTGGTCAGGGTGGTCGCGATCTCCACGGAGATGCCGGTGAGGTTGTGCCGTTGCGCGAGGTCCAGTCCTTCCATGGCCACCGACCGGGCGCGCTCCTCGTTCCACCGGCCCAGGGTCTGCGCGTGGACGCTCAGCGCCCGGGCGCGCAGCCTCGGCGAGGCGTCGGCGAGCAGCGAGACCGCCTCCGCCGCGATCACCTCCGGGTCCTCGGTGGTGTCGGTGAGCAGCAGCGCGGCGGCGATGGAGGTGAGCACCTGGCCACGGTCGGCGTCCGGGGCGTCGGGCGGCAGGGAGGCGAGGTGCGCCCGCAGGACCTTGATCGCCCTGCCGACCCGTCCCGAGGCGACGAAGGCCTCGGCGCACCGGCTCACCAGGGCGTGCACGTCGACGTCGTCGGGGACCTCCGGGAGGCCCTCCAGCAGGTCGAGGGCCTCGAGGAACTGCATCGCCGCCTCGTGGGGACCGCCCACCGCGAAGGCCTGGTTGCCGGCCTCGATCCCCGCACGCACGGCGGTGACCCGGTCGCCGGCCCGGCGGGAGTGGAGCGCGAGCTCCGCCGCGGTGCCGGTCGCCTCGCCCGAGGAGAGTGCCTCGCTGAAGGCGGTGTGGAGCCGGGTGCGCTCGCCCGGGAGCAGGTCGTCGTAGACCGCCTCGCCCAGCAGGGCGTGCCGGAACGCGTAGGACGAGCCTCCCGCCCGGGTGAGGACGTTGGACTCGACCGCGCTGCGCAGCGCCGCCTCGAGGTCGGCGGCGCCGAGGCCGGTGACGGTCGCGAGCAGCTCGTGGGAGACGTGCCGACCGGCGACGCTCGCCACCCGGACCACCTCGCGGGTGCGGTCGTCGAGCCGGTCGAGACGCACCAGCAGCACGTCGGCGAGCTCGACGGGCACGTGCCCCCCGGTGGCCCAGGTCGCCCCGATGAGCTCCTCGACGAAGAACGCGTTGCCCTCGGCGCGGTCGACGATCTCGGCGATGCTCGCCTCGGAGATCGTCGTGTCCTTGTGGATCGTGTAGATCAGGCGCCGCACGTCCACATCGGCGAGCGGCTCGACCTGGACCCGCTCGACCCCGCGCAGCCGGGCCCACTCCGCGACCTGCGGACGCAGCGGGTGGCGCCGGTGCAGGTCGTCGGAGCGGTAGGACACGACCAGCCGGACCGGGCCGGCGAAGGGGCGCGAGAACAGGAAGCTGAGCATGTCGCGCGTCGACTGGTCGGCCCAGTGGGCGTCCTCGACGACGACGAGCAGCGGCCCGTCCCCGGCCAGGGTCTCGAGCAGGTCGTGGACCGCGGCGAAGATGTTGCCGCGGTCGAGGGACCGGTCCTCGTCGCGGTCGTCGGTGGCGCGCAGGCGTCGGCCCGGCTGGAGGCGGGCGAGGGTGGGGTGACGCTCGGTCACGCTCGCGGCCACCTCCGGTCGCTCCGTGAGGATGCGCCCGAGGATCTCGGAGAAGGGGAGGTAGGGCAGCGAGCCGTCGGCCAGGTCGAGGCAGTGGCCGGCCAGCACCAGCCAGCCCTCCTCGAGGGCCACGTCCCGCAGCTCGGTCAGCAGCCGGGTCTTGCCGACGCCGGCGTCGCCGGCGAGGAGCACGGCGTCCGACGCCGCGGCCCCGGGCGCACGGATGCCGAGCCGGGAGGTGAGGTCCTCCAGCTCGGCATCACGGCCGACGAGGTCGGCGCTGCGGGCGGTGGGCACGTCGGACATTGTGGCGTGTCCCACCGACACTGTCGTGCCGGTCGTCATCGCTGCCGGGTCGTCGTGGCGCGGGCGGCACCACGAGCGGCGCGGCGGCCGAACGTCCCCCAGTCCTTGCGGGCCCTCTCCTCGCGGTAGCTGACCTCGGCGTTGACGAAGCTGTCGGTGATGAACATGTGGTGCTCCCTCTCTCCGTGGCCCGACTCCCGGACCATCGAGACGAGACTCCGTCGCTGAGGTAGCGCGAGACATCGGGCGGGCGTCCTATCCGGGGCCGTCGGCTACCTCAGATCCGGCCGCGCGGGTACCTCAGGGACTGGACCTGCGTGGCGCCGGGACCGGCGTACCCCCCACGATGGGGGTATCAGGGAGTGAGGGCACCGCTCCTACCAAGCGTGAGGGACGTCATCATGGAGAGCGAACGGCGCGTCCGCGGCGATGACCCGTGGCCGCCCGGGGGGACGGACGCGGACATCGCCACGCTGGTCGACGAGGCCCGCAGGGGGAGCCAGACCGCGTGGGACTCGCTCGTGGAGCGCTTCCTCCCCCTGGTGACGTCCCTCATGCGGAGGTACCGCGTGACCGGTGCGGACGCCGACGACGTCAACCAGACCGTCTGGTTGCGCCTCGTCGAGCACCTGGACCGGATCGAGGAGCCCGCCGCCCTGCCGGGGTGGCTGGCCACCGTCACCCGGCACGAGTGCTTCCGCCTGCAGCACGTCCGGGGCCGGTCGGTTCCCACGGACCCCCAGACCTCGCCGACGTTCGACCGGCCGGACCACGCCCCCGACATGCTGGCGGAGCTGCTCGCCGACGAGCGGCACACCGCCCTGGTCGACGCGCTGCTCGAGCTGCCCGCCCAACGCCGGGACCTGCTGCTCCTGCTGACCGAGGACCCACCGCTGTCGTACGCCGAGATCAGTCGCCGCTCCGGCATCCCGGTCGGGGGCATCGGGCCCACCCGCGCCCGGGCCCTCCAGCAGCTGCGCCGCACCCGCGCCATCCGGCGCCTGACCAGTCCCACGGACCGGAGGACCCGATGAGCGACCTTCCCCCCGAGGACCCCGCGGTCCTCGACGCCGACGACCAGCAGCTCCTCGACGACCTGACCGAGGCGCTGTCGTCGCACCGAGACGTCGACCCGCGGCACCGGGAGGCGGCCCGCTCGGCCTTCACGTGGCGCACGGTGGACACGGAGCTCATGGCGCTGACCTACGACTCGCTCGACGCCGCGACCGCGGTCCGCGGCGTCGTCGACGCCCTGCCCCGGGCCCTGTCCTTCGCATCGGGCTTCGGCACCCTCGAGGTGGAGATGGACGGCGACCGGATCCGTGGGCACGTCGTCCCCGCCGCCGTCGTCGTCGTGGTGATGTCCAACGCCGCCGGTGCGACGCTGGGGGCCGAGTCCGACGAGGACGGGATGTTCGAGCTCCCCGGGTCGCTGCCCGGACCGGTGCGCTTCACCATCGCGGGCGAGGGCGCCGGTACGACGCCCTGGGTCACCCTCTGAGGGTCAGCGCAGCGGTTCCAGGATCGGACCGACACCCCGGCGACCGGCCACCGCCGCCTCGGCGAGGAGCTGGTCGGCGGCCTTCCTGGCGCTGATCCCGTGCCGGCTCATCCGGGCCGCGATCAACCCGGACACCAGCGGTGTCGAGAAGGAGGTCCCGCTCCACCGGGCGATCCCGGCGAACTCGCGCTTGTCACCGACGTTCGGCGGCTCGTGGCAGTAGAAGSTGCCCGTCGGGTAGGCGTTGACCAGGCCGGAGCCCAGGGCGTAGACGTCGACCCAGCTCCCGAAGTTGGAGTAGGAGGCCCGGCGCCCGTCCTCGTCGAGGGCGCCGACCGACACCGTCCAGGGGAAGGCCGCCGGCCAGAACGGCCTGCGGTGCCCGTCGTTGCCGGCCGCGGCCACGAGGACGGTGCCCTTCTGGTGGCGCAGCCGCTGCTCCCAGAACACCTCGAAGCTCAGCAGCGGCACCTCACCGCGGGTGGGGCAGCCGGCCGAGAGGGAGATGATGTCCGGGGACAGCTCGAGCGCCTCGCCGAGCTGCACGACCATCTCGGACTCGTACGCCGCTCCGCCCGTCGGCAGGAAGCCCTCCACCCGGATCTGCACGGCMGGGGCCTGGGTGCGGACGACGCCGGCGATGAACGTGCCGTGCCCGGCGTACGGGTGGATGTGGGTGGGGTCGATGGTCTCGGGGTCCCCGTCCACGCCCGCCAGCCACGGCGTCGCCGGGTCCGTCGCGGCGGGCGGCCACCACCCGGTGTCCACCACGGAGACGAGCACCTCGGTCCCGGCCCCCAGGTCGGTCGTGATGCCGGGGTACGGCGCGGCGGCCGCGCCCGGCTCCTCCGGCTCCACCGCCGGGCACAACCGGCCCGGGCCCGTGACGAACATGATGTGGTCGGGAGTCGCCTTGCCGAGACCGAGCTCGCGGTCCACCCGCGTCAGGATGTCCGGGACCGTCGTGGTGTCGTCGGTGGTGACCCGCAGGACGGTCAGTCCCCGTTGGCGTTGCGCCCGCTCGTCGTCGAGGCGCTGGGCACCGACGAGCTCGGCGACATCGCGCCAGTGCTCGTCGCGGGCCAGGATGAATCCGGGGCGGTACAGGTACTCGATCCTCCGGCCGTCCTCGGACCAGACGGCGGCGGCGTACCCGGGTCCGCCCATCGCCTTGATGAGGTAGGCGACCTGCTCGCGCAGGACAGCCTCCTCCAGCCGGTCCCGCTCCTCGGCCGTTGCGGTTGTCGAACGATCCACGGTGTGTCCCCCACATGCGATTGGATGGCCGGTGACGGGCGCGCCGGGACCGGCGAGGCCTGGCCTGAGAGTAGCGATCCACGGGGTCGGACGGGAGGGGCGAGGAGTGCTGGCCCAGTCCGGTGACGACCTTCTGGCACTGGCGATCGCCGAGCCGGACGCGGCCTGGTCGCTCGCGACCGGGGTCGTCGCGAACGACACAGACGCCACGACCCTCTCCTTCGCCCACCAGGCGCTGGGCATCGTGCTGCGCGAGCGCGGCGACGTCGACCTCGCCCTCACCCATCTCCGCGTCGCGCGGGGCCTGGCGGAGCGGACCCACGACCCGGACCGGGTCGCGGACGTCAGGGCGACCCTGGGTGGCACGCTCGCGGTGCGCGGCCGGACCGCGGCAGGACTGCACGAGCTGGACGCGGCCGTCGCCGGGGCGAGGGCCCGCGGGCCGGTGCGACCCAAGGCCCAGATGCGTCGGGCGAACGTGCTCACCATGGCCGGACACCTCGACCGGGCGCTGGCCGACCTCCAGGACGCGGTGCGCGGCTTCCGCCGCTCCGGGGACCAGCTGTGGGAGGCGCGTGCGCTCAACCTGCGCGCCTTCGTCAGGATCCTGCGCGGGGAGTTCGCGGACGCCACGCGCGACCTGCGCGCCGCGGAGGCCCTGTTCCTGCCCGGCGACCAGGCGTTCGAGGTGCTCGACGTCCGTCACAACCTGGCCCTCATCCGGTTCTTCCGGGGTGATGTCCCGGCGGCGCTGGCCGCCCTGACGGAGCTCGCCGCCGCCTACGCCGAGCTGGGCGACCCGCACCTCGAGGTGACCCTCGACCGGGCCAAGGTGCTGCTCGTGGCCGGACTGGCGGACGAGGCGGTCGACGTCATCGAGTCCGCGCCCCCCTGGGCCCAGAGCCGCCCCCGCGCCCGGGCCGAGCTGCTCCTGATGCGCGCCGCGGCGCGACTCGGCCAGGGCCGGCCCGCCGTCGCGCTCGACGACGCCCGCAGGGCCCGCCGGATGTTCGCCCACCAGGACCGGGAGTGGTGGACGGTCCGGACCGACCTGGTCGCCCTCCAGGCCCGCATCGAGCTCGGCCGCGGGTCGCGGCGGGCGGCCGTCGCACTGGCCGACWCACTGTCCGAAGACCGCACCGAGGACGCCGTCCTGGCCCACCTGCTGGCCGGGCGCGAGCTCGCCCGGACCGACCCCGCGGCGGCGTCGTCGTACCTGTCCCGCGCAGCCGCCGGGCGGCACCGGGGCAGCCCCCTGAGCCGCAGCACCGCCTGGCTCGCACGGGCCCTCGACCTGGAGGTGCAGGGTCRCCCGCGGGTGCTCGCCGCGGTGGGTCACGGCCTGGACGCGCTGGGCGAGCACCGCGCGACGCTCGGCAGCCCGGAGCTGCGGGCGCTCACCGCGCTGCACAGCGAGGAGCTCGCCAGGCTGGCCGTGCGGCACGCCCTGCCGCAGGGGCCGCGGGCGCTGGTGCGGTGGAGCGACCGGGCCCGCGCCGCCTCCCTCAGCGAGCCGGTCCCCGCCCCGCAGGACCCCGCGATCGACGCCCTGCTGGCCACGATCCGCGGGCTCTCCCACCGGATCAGCGAGGAGGAGGACCCTGCCGAGCTGCCGGCCCTGCTGCGGGAGCGGACCCAGCACGAGCGGACCGTGCGGCTGGCCTGGGCGGCCACTCCGGGTGCCGGCGGACGGGCGACCTCGATCAGCGACGCCGAGCTGGCCCAGCACCTGGGCGACCGGGTCCTGGTCCAGCTCGTGGACGTCGACGGCACCCTGCACGCCGTGGTCGTGCGCGACGGGCGGTGGCGGCGGGTGGAGGTCGGCCCGACGGCGGCAGCCGCGAAGGCCGTCGACGTCGCGATGTACGGGCTGCGGACCGCCACCCGGGGTCGCCCGGTCGACCTCGCGGTCCTGGGTCGGCGGCTCGGGACGACGCTGCTCGGGGACGTGGCGCGGCTGTTGCCGCCCGGCCGGGCCGTGGTCGTCTCGCCCCCGGCGGACCTCCTCGCGGCGCCGTGGGGACTCCTCCCGGTCCTGCACGACCGGTCGGTGGCGCTCACCCCGTCGGCCACCGCATGGGTGCGCGCGCACTCGGCCCGACCCCGCTCGGCGCGAGCGGTGTTCGTCGTCGGCCCGGACCTGCCGACCGGCGGCGGCGAGGTGGCCCCCGTCGTACGCATGCACGAGGACGCCTGCCTGCTCGCGGCCGAGGACGCCACGGTCGCCTCCGCCCTGGCCGCGCTCGACGGGGCGGCGCTCGGGCACATCGCCGCCCACGGGTCCTTCCGCGCCGAGACGCCGATGTTCTCCAGCCTCCACCTCGCCGACGGGGCGATGACCGTCGACGACGTCCACCGGCTCGGGCACCCGCCGCACCGGATCGTGCTGCCCGCGTGCCGGTCGGGAGTCGTCGCGCACGTCGGGGGACACGACGTGATCGGCTTCGCCGCCGCGTTGCTGGGCCAGGGGACGGCCGGGGTCCTCGCCTCGATCGCCGACGTCGACGACGCCGCCACCGTGCGGGTGATGCTCGACGTCCACGCGGGGCTGGTGGCAGGTCTCCGGCTCGACGAGGCGCTGTGCGACGCCCGCCTCGCCGCCGCGGACGACCCGGTGAGGCTGGCCACCGCGGTGGCGTTCACGGCGCTGGGTGCCGCCTGAGCTCGGGTTGTCGGCTCGGTGGGCGCTCGTCCGGGTGGTCGGCCGGGGGTGGGGCTCGGGCCGCCGTCAGGTGCCGGGCGTGACCGGGCGCCCGCCCTGCCAGACCCCCGCCACGAGCGGTACGCCGGGGCGGTAGGCGAGGTGGACGTACGACGGGGCGTCGAGCAGCACGAGGTCGGCCCGCCTGCCCACGGCCAGGACCCCGACGTCGTCGCGGTCGAGGGCGGCCGCCCCGGTCGCGGTGGCCGCGTGCAGCGCCTCGCCCGGGCTCATCCCCATGTCGCGGACCGCCAGCGCGATGCAGAACGCCATCGACGAGGTGAAGCACGAGCCCGGGTTGCAGTCGCTGGCCAGGGCGACCCGGACACCGGCGTCGAGGAGGCGGCGGGCGTCGACGTACGGGTGGCGGGTCGAGAACTCGACGCCCGGCAGCAGCGTCGCGATGGTGCCGGAGCCGGCGAGGGCGCTGACGTCGTCGTCGGACAGGTAGGTGCAGTGGTCGACGGCGACGAGGCCGAGCTCGGCGGCCAGCCGGACGCCGCCGCCGTAGGTGAGCTGGTTGGCGTGCAGCCGCCCGCGCAGGCCGTTGTCGGTGCCCGCTGCCAGGATCGTGCGTGCCTGGTCGACGTCGAAGGCGCCGTCCTCGCAGAAGACGTCGATCCAGCGCGCATGGGGGGCCGCGGCCGCCAGCATCGGGCCGGTGACCAGCTCGACGTAGTCCGCGGGGTCGGTGTCCGCGGGCACGACGTGGGCACCGAGGAAGGTCGTCTCGTCCGTGAACTGGCGGGCCACGGCGAGCGACCGCGCCTCGTCGTGGACGGAGAGTCCGTATCCACTCTTGATCTCGATGGTGGTGGTGCCCTGGGCCCGCATCTCGGCGACGAGCCGGGCGACGTGAGAGGTGAGCTGTTCGTCGGTGGCCGCGCGGGTGGCCGCGACGGTCGTGCGGATGCCGCCGGCGGAGTAGGGCTCCCCGGTCATCCGGGCCGCGAACTCCTGCGCACGGTCCCCCGCGAAGACCAGGTGGCTGTGGCTGTCGACGAAGCCGGGCAGCACGGCGCGTCCGCCCGCGTCGTACGCCGTGTCGGCCGCCGGCGCCTCGGCGGCCTGGCCGACCCACGCGATCGTGCTGCCCTCGACGACGACCGCCGCGTCCTCGACGAGCCCGAGGAGCCCGCCGCGCTCGGGGTCGTTGGTGGTCAGCTCGCCGATGCCGGTGATCAGGACGCTCATCCGTGCACCGCCCGGATCACCCGGTCGAGGTCACGACCGATCTCGCCCACCTGGTCGCGGGTGTGCACGAGCTGGCCGTCGGCGATCACCTGGAGCACGTCACCGGCGCTCGCCGCGAAGACCACGGCGTGCTCGTCGGTGCCGGCGCCGGCGGTGCGCGGCGAGGCGAGGTCGAGGGTGACCAGGTCCGCGCGCTGGCCGACCGCGATCGACCCGGCGTCCGGCCAGCCCAGGCTGGCGTGACCGGTGGCGGTGGCGGCCGTGAGCAGCTCGGCCGCCGACCAGTGCCCGCGACGCATGGTGGCGAGCCGCTCGTCGAGCTCGACGGCGCGCATCTCCTCGAAGAGGTCGATCACGGCGTGGCTGTCCGAGCCGAGCGTCAGCCGGGCGCCGGCGTCGGCGAGGCGGCGGCTCGGGCCGACCCCGTCGCCGAGGTCGCGCTCGGTGGTCGGGCAGAAGTCGACGTACGCGTTCGCCTCGCCGATCAGCGCGATGTCGGCCGGCGAGAGGTGGGTCGCGTGCACGAGGGTGGTGGTCGGGCGCAGCAGCCCGTGGGCGCCGAGCAGCCGGGTCGGCGTGACGCCGTACGCCGCCTCGCAGGCCTCGTTCTCGGCGACCTGCTCGGACAGGTGCACGTGCAGCACGTCGTGGTCGGCGCGGGCGACGTGCTCGAGCGCGTCTCGTGGCACCGCCCGCACCGAGTGCAGAGCGACGCCGACGCGAGCCCCCGGGCCGGAGTCGATCGCGGCGACCCGGTCGGCCCACCCCTGGGCACTGCCGTCGCTGTAGCGGACCTGCACGCCGTGCGGCGGCTTCCCGAAGCCGCTGGAGAGGTAGAGCGTGTCCAGCAGGGTGATCCGGATGCCGGCCTCGCGGGCCGCCTCGAGGAGCGCGTGCCCCATCGCGTTCGGGTCGGCGTACGGCGTCCCGTCCTGCTGGTGGTGCAGGTAGTGGAACTCGCCGACCGCGGTGATCCCGGCGGCGACCATCTCCCGGTACGTCGCGCGGGCGAGCTCGAAGTAGGTGTCCGGGTCGAGCCGGCCGGCGACGACGTACATCTGGTCGCGCCACGTCCAGAACGTGCCGCGTCCGCGCTGGGTGCGTCCGCGCAGGGCACGGTGGAAGGCGTGGCTGTGGCAGTTGGCCAGGCCCGGGATCGTGAGCCCGAGGAGCACGTGGTCGGGCTGCAGGGGACGCCCGGTCCCGGACCGGCCGCGCAGCGTGACCGCGCGGATGACGCCGTCCTCGACGTCGACCAGCACCCCCGCCTCGACGCGCCCGCCGACCCAGGCGTGCTCCAGCAGGTAGGAGGTCGTGGTCATCGCGCCAGCTCCGTGAGGGTGTCGGCCAGCGCCTCGACCCCGGTCAGGCAGTCGGCGGTCTCGGCGGACTCGTCGGGTGAGTGCGACACCCCCGTCGGGTTCCGCACGAAGAGCATCGCACTCGGGACCCCAGCCATGGCGAGGATGCCCGCGTCGTGTCCGGCCTGGGTCGGGATGACCGGCCAGCCACCGACGGCCGACACCCGGTCGGCGAGGTCGGCGTCGAAGGCGACCCGCCCCGAGACCGACTCGGCGGTGACGGTCAGGCCGGTGCCGTCGCGCCCGGCCCGCTCGGCGCCCTGTCGCTCGATCGCGGCCACCAGGTCGGCCAGCGCCGCGTCGGACTCGCACCGGGCGTCGAGCCAGGCCGTGACCCGGGACGGCACGGCGTTGGTGCCGTTGGGGGCGACCTCGAGCCGGCCGAAGGTCGCCCGCTGCCCCGACAGCCGGGCCTGCTTGTTGGCCGCCAGCGCCGTCATCGCGTAGGTCAGCATCGGGTCCTTGCGGTCCTCCATCCGGGTCGTCCCCGCGTGGTTCGCCTCGCCGGTGAAGTCGAAGCGGTAGCGCCCGTGCGGCCAGATCTCGCTGCCCACGCCGACGGCCACGTCCCGGTCGACGAGGTCGCGGCCCTGCTCGACGTGCAGCTCGACGAAGCAGCCGACGCCCGAGAGGTCGAGCAGCCCGTCGCCGTCCTCGAGCGCCGCCACGTCGARTCCGGCAGCGGCCAGCGCGTCGGGGAGGGCGACGCCGTCGCGGTCGCGGCGCTCACGGGCGTCGGCCCAGCGGGTCGCCCCGGTCGCCAACCGCGAGCCGAGGCAGGCCAGCCCGAAGCGCGAGCCCTCCTCCTCGGTGAAGACCGAGACGCCGATCGGCCGGGACGGTACGACGCCGCGCTCCCGCATCAGGTCCACCGCCGCGAGCGCGGAGAC
>NZ_JBFUMD010000058.1:0-11816 GCF_054049555.1 Nocardioides sp. P5_C9_2 | reverse complement strand
CCGTCAAGCAGACGTGGCCGGTCGGCGTCGCGCCCCGCGCGTTGTCGTTCGTGGGCAGCACGCTCTACGTCAGCAACGAGGGTGGCCGCCGCGCGGCCGCCGGCGAGGCGACGCAGGACTCCTACGGCACCCCCGTCCCGGCGGACCCGGTGAAGGGCACGTCGACCACGGGCACCGTGAGCGTCATCGACACCGCCGCCCCGGCGGCGCCGGTGGGCCAGATCCCGGTCGGGCTGCACCCGACCTCGCAGTACGTCCGTGACGGCGTGCTCTACGTCGTCAACACCAACGACGACACGGTCTCGGTGGTCGACACGACCACCGACCAGGTCGTGCAGACGATCTCGACGACGCCGTGGCAGGGCTCGGACGTGGGCTACGCGCCCACCGCGGTCGCCGTGCTCGAGGACCGGCTGCTCGTGTCCCTCGGACGCGCCAACGCGGTCGCGGTGTACGAGCTCGGCACGAGCGCGCTCGACCCGGTCAGCTACGTCGGGCTGGTCCCGACGGACTACTACCCCGAGGGCCTGTTCCCGGTCGGCGACCAGGTCGTGGTCGCCAACCGGCGCGGCATCGACGCCCGCGGCCCGCTGATCACGTTCAACCAGGGCACCGGCACCACGCCCGCGACCGGGCACGGCACGCACGGCACGACCGCGTCGCTGACCCGCTTCACCCTGCCGAGCGACGAGGAGGTCAAGGAGATCTGGACGCCGACGGTCTTCGAGCAGAACGGCTGGGGTCCCTCCGACACCGACGTGAAGCACGCGACCGGCAACAAGCAGAAGGCGGTGCCGGTGCCGAAGCGGATCGGCGACCCGTCGACGATCAAGCACGTCTTCATGGTGGTCAAGGAGAACCGGACCTACGACCAGATCCACGGCGACATGCCCGAGGGCAACGGCGACCCGTCGCTCGCCCAGTTCGGCGAGACCGTCACGCCCAACATCCACGCGCTGGCGCGGCAGTTCGGCCTCTACGACAACACCTACGACGTCGGCACCAACTCCGCGGAGGGCCACAACTGGCTCATGCAGGGCGACAACCCRGAGTACACCGAGTCCAGCGCCGGTGAGTACGTCCGCTCCTACGACACCGAGGAGGACGTGCTCGGACACCAGCGCTCGGGATTCCTGTGGACCTCGGWCCAGGCGGCCGGTGCGTCGGCGAAGAACTACGGCGAGTTCATCTACACCGAGGGCAAGCCGTCGGGCACGTGGCAGCAGTACTACTGCGCCACCAGGAGTGTCGAGGAGCAGGGCGGCGACCCCGCGCAGCTCACGACCCCGGAGCTGAAGGGCAACTACGGCTCGGTGATCCCCTCGCTCAACGCGATCACCCACCCGCTGTCCCCGCCGTTCGACATGTCGATCCCGGACCTCTACCGAGCGGCGATCTGGAAGCAGGACTTCCTCGACAACGGTCCCCAGGACTTCCAGATGATCTGGCTCTCCGACGACCACACCGGCGGCCCGGTCTCGGCCCGGTCCAACGTGGCCTCCGGTGACCTCGCGGTCGGGCGGATCGTCGACACGATCTCGCACAGCAGGTATTGGAAGGACTCGGCGATCTTCGTCGTCGAGGACGACAGCCAGAACGGCGCCGACCACGTGGACGGCCACCGCGCGCCGGTCCAGGTGATCAGCCCGTGGGCGATCCACGGCAGGACCGTGTCGCGCTACTACACGCAGATCAACATGGTGCGCACGATCCAGCAGATCCTCGGGGCGGACCCGCTGAACCAGAAGCTCGCCGCGGCGACCCCCATGTTCGACGCGTTCCAGAAGAAGCCGGACCTCACGCCGTACACGGCGAGGAGGAACAGGATCTCGCTGACCGAGAACATCAAGACCCCGCCCGCGTGCGGTCTCGACACCCCGGCCAGCGGCATCACCGCTCCCCCCACCGCTCCCGGTGCCGTCTCCTACACCGTGGCGTGGGAGAAGTGGAAGGACAAGCAGCGGCTCACCGGCCGTCGCGCTCGCGCCGACTTCGCCAACCCGGAGCTGATGAACCGCTACACCTGGTACGACGCGCACCACTACGACCTGCCGTACCCGGGCGACTCGCAGATCTACCTGCCCCAGGACGTGCCCGGGGCGGCGCTCCCGGGCACCGACACGGACTGATCCACAGTCCACCCACAGGGCTGGGCCGGGTCTCCCGGCCCAGCCCGTCGGTGCCCCTCTCGCCACGAGGTCACACGCGCGGCCGAGTGGTCGTGGGCGGGTGCACGGGCGACGCCTCGACGCGGAGGAGTCTGGCAGGGCCGGCGGGCAGCCACCAGTTCCACCGCCCGAAGAGGGTGACCAGCGCGGGGACGAGCAGCGCCCGCACGACGGTGGCGTCGATCAGGATGCCGACGCCCAGAGCGGTGCCGAGGACCTTGATGTCGGTGCCGGGCGCCGAAGCAAGGGCCGCGAACGCGAAGAACAGGATCAGCGCCGCCGAGGTCACCAGGCGTCCGGTTCGCCCGAGACCGGTGACGACGGCCTCGACGGTGTCACCGCTCTCGTCGTACTCCTCACGCATGCGCGCCAGGATGAAGACCTCGTAGTCCATCGACAGCCCGAACAGGAACGCGAAGATCACCACCGGCAGCCAGAACGTGATGGCACCGGTCGCCGACACGTTGAAGATCAGGTCGGAGCCGTGGCCCTCCTGCCAGAAGAAGACGACTGCGCCGAAGACCGCGGCAAGCGAGACCAGGTTCAGCACCACGGCCTTGATCGGCAGCAGGATCGAGCGGAACGTCCGCATCAGGAGCACGAAGGTGATCAGCGCGATCAACGCCAGCACATACGGGAACTTGTCGTACACCGCGGTGAAGTAGTCCTCGACGGTCGCGCCGGCCCCGGTCACCAGGACCTCGCCGTCCACCGCTCCCTGGACCGCGGTCCGGACGTCGTCGACCACCTGGTTGGACGAGCTGTCGACCGTCTCCTCGACCGGCACGACCTGGATCACTGCCTTGTCCGCCTCGTCGGAGGACACGGCAGCCAGCTGGATGCCGTCGACCGCGCTGGCGGCCTCGGTCGCGGCAGCGGCCTGGTCGGGGTCGACGAGCACCACGATCGGGGTCAGCACACCTGTGCCCACGCCGGCGCCGCGAAGCGTCGTGAGGGCGTCGTACGGCGCCCCGCTGCGGGCCAGCGAGTCGATGCTGGCGGTGCCGATCTTGAGGTTGGAGACCGGGTAGATGAGCAGACCGAGAATGATGAGCGCCGCCCCGGTCGCGAGCCACTTGTGGTGGACGATGCCCCGCGCCCAGGCCGTCCAGCCTCGGGAGGCGACTCCCTCCTTGCGGATCCGCGGGTAGTCGATGCGTGGGCCGACCTTGGAGAGCAGGGCCGGCAGTAACGTCAGCACGACCGCCACGCTGACGAGTGGGATGAGCATGCCGCCGATCCCCATGCTGCGCAGGAATGGCACGGGCACCACCACCAGGGCGACGAGGCTGATGGCGACCGTCACGCCGGACGCCAGGACGGCGTGACCTGCCGTCTCCATCGCCACCACCACGGCCTCCTCGTTGGTGCGGCCGTGGGCCCGCTCCTCGCGCCACCGTGAGACGAGCAGCAAGGAGTAGTCGATGGCGACGCCGAGCCCGATCAGTGAGATCAGGAACTGCACCACGAAGCTCACGTCACTGAAGGTGGTCAGCCCCAGCACCAGCAAGAAGGTCGTCAGGATCGAGACCGCCGCGATCAACAGCGGCAACAACGCCAGGAAGGACGCGAAGACGAACACCAGGACGATCAGGGCGCCCGCCGCGCCGAGGAGGGTCTCGGCAAGCACGCTCGGCCCCTCGGTGTCCCCGCCCGCGGAGAGCAGTCCGTAGGAGGTCAGCTCGCCCTGCACCCCCGCCTGGTCCGCCGACTGGGCCAACGCCGGCTCCAGCTCAGCCTCGATGCCCGGGCCGAAGGAGGTCGGAGGCGGACCCTGGATGAGGGCGTACGTCGTCCGTCCGTCGGCGGCGATGAAGGCCTCATCGCCCGTGGTGGCGAAGTCGGCGACCAGCACCCCGGGGACGGCTGCGGCCGTCGCCTCCAGGACACCGTTCACCGCATCGATGCTGCCGGTCACGGTCTGGTCGTCCGGCACGGTCACCACGACGACATAGGTGTCGAACGTGCTCACGCCGTAGTTCTCGATCAGAGCGTTCTCGGCGTCGTCGCCCGGCTGTCCGGGAAGCGAGAAGTCGAGGGTCAACCGGTCGCTCAACTGTCCCGCAGCGACGCCGCCCAGGACGAAGGTGGTCAGCCAGAAGAGGCTCACGACCAGCCGGTGACGCATGACAAGCCGAGCGAGACGCTCCACAAGATCTCCTGCGCAGGGCGGGCGTCCGCGGACGGAGGCCAGTGCGAACGACGTTACCGATGCCCCCGGAGCAGGTCAACGCACAGGCGAGATCCCCGGCAGTCGCTTCGAGCCACCCTCGCCGAGCTCATCGCTCTGGGCGGGCGCGCGCACCAATCCGAAGCGGGCTGGGCAGCGAACCTCAGACGAGGTGAGCGCGACCAGCCGCAGTTGGTGTGCCCCTGTCGGGATCCGCACCGTCGAAGCGGGTCCGACCTCTTGCAGCCCTTCGAGGTGGTCCCGTTGCGAAAGCTGCTGCTTGCGCTCACCGTGGCTGCCCTCGCGCTGGCACTGGCCCGCCAGGCCTCCCTCGGTCAGTCTCCGTACGCGGCCTCGCCCGCATCCGGCTCGGCGTACACGGTCCTGCAGATGAACCTGTGCCTCTCGGGGTCGGCCGACTGCTACGAGCGCGCCGCGTACCCGTCCGTCGTGGCAGAAGCCACCAGGCAAGTCATCGAACGAGGTCCGTCAGCCGTGACGCTCAACGAGGCCTGCAGCACCGACGCAGCTGCAATTGCTCGTCGCACCGGCTACCAGCTCCGCTTCTCCGCGGTGCGATACCGCGGTGCCCCGATTCGTTGCGTCAAGCCCGGCAAGCGCGGCATCTTCGGCCTCGCCGTCCTCACCGACGACGAGATCAGGAGCACTCAAGACCGCGCGTTCAGGAGCCAGTCCGGTGAGGGTGAGGAGCGCCGGTGGCTGTGCACCACCACCGTCGGGAATGTCACGGTCTGCACCGCGCACCTGAGCACACGGGACTCAGCGAGACAACGCCTCGCCAACGACGCCGAATGCCACGAGCTCCGCGGCATCCTGGAACAGCGCGAACGAGCCGGCGCCACCCTGTTCGGCGGGGACGTGAACCGGCAGGAAACCTGCGCGCCGGACATCATGTGGACCAGCCGTGACGACGCGGCCACCCAATCACCCGGCATCCAGCACATCTACGGCGCCGTGTCATCGACCAAGGTGGCTCCGCAGGTGGCGACAGCATCGTTCACCGACCACGACTTCCTCCTCGCTGGCGGCGCCCCCTCGCAGGACATCGCCTTGGCCGCCGGACTGCAGTGACCCGACCCGGCTACGCGCATGAGATCGCTTCGTCCACATTCACCTTTTGCGCGGTCCTCTGCCGCGCCGAGTGGCCCGACCCAGAGCCCTCATGAGCGTTCCTGCTCCAAGTAGCGTTCGATGCGCCGGTCGGGGATGAGCCACATGACCGCGACGGCCACGATGGGCACCATGGCCAGCCGGGGCTCCACGAAGGTGACCGCGATTGCCCCGAGGTAGGCGATCATCGAGATGATCCCCTTGGCGTCGGACCCGACGGCATCGCGGTAGCGGGCCCCCGATGCCGGCGTTCGTCCGATCGCGACCTCCAACAGGTAGTAGGCGCTCCCGGCGGCGAGCAGATTGACGGCGTAGAGGACGGTCGGGGTTCGCTCGAGATCGGTCTCAGCCATCCAGTTGGTGGTGAATGGAACCAGCGACAACCAGAAGAGCAGGTGCAGGTTGGCCCACAGCACCGTGCCGCTGACGCGATCAACCAGCTGGAAGACGTGGTGGTGGTTGTTGTTCCAGTAGATGCCGAGGTAGACGAAGCTCAGCACGTAGGCGAGCAGCGGCACCCCTGTCTCGTCCCACAGTCCGCGTAACGTCGGCTCCTCGGGAGCGTGAAGCTCGAGCACCATGATGGTGATCGCGATGGCCAGCACTGCGTCGCTGAACGCCTCGAGCCGGTTCGTCGTCATCCCGAGAACAGTACGCCGGCGCGACCGTCACGCTCCGCGTGAAATCGCGGGTTCAACTGAGTGCGTCAGTCGGATCCGCGGACCCGGCTGCGACCCCAAGAATCGCCGATGAGTCAAGGGCCGGGGTATTCCCGGGCTGACCTCGACGCAGCACTGATCCATCGCCCTGAACGGCGCGATGCCAGCCGCCTGGGGCTCTGTGTCGCGTGCGGGACCTGATGGAGGTTCTCACTCCACGGAAGGATGATAGTCATGGCAGCACCGAGGAAGTGCCCCGAGGAGCTTCGGGAGCGAGCGATCCGGATGGCCGTCGATCTGCGGCGTGACCCAGCGACGCGGACCGTCGCTCTGCGCCGTGTCGGTGAGCAGCTCGGATCAACCCCGAGACGCTGAGCAACTGGGTGTCCCGGGCCGAGATCGACGAGGGCCGTCGGCCTGGTGTGACCACGGCTTGAGGGTCAACGGATCGCTCAGCTCGAACGCGAGGTCAAGGAACTCCGCCGAGCAAACGAGATCCTGAAGACGGCGTCAGCGTCTTTCGCCGCAGCGGAGCTCGACCGCAGGCTGAAGTGAGTGCCGCGCTGCTGGTCGACTACATCGATGAGCACCGCGAGGAGTTCGGGGTAGAGCCGATCTGCACCGTCCTACGCCAGGCCGGGATGCCGATCGCCCCGCGCAGCTACCACGCCGCGAGAGCACGGCCACCCTCAGCCCGCGCGGTGTCCGACGTGCAGCACTTGGTCGTGATCCGCAAGGTCCACCAGGACAACTCCGGCGTCTACGGGGTCCGCAAGATGCACGCCGAGCTGCACCGGCGTGGACATCGCATCGCCCGGTGCACCGTGCACCGGTTGATGCGTGCCGACGGGCTGCGCGGGATCGGCAGGGCCAAGGGGCCACGGATCACGGTTCCTGGCACCGGTGAAGGCACCCGCACCGACCACTTGGGCCGCAACTTCGTCGCCGAGGGACTGAACCGGGACTGGGTCGCGGACATCACCTACTGCCGAACCTTCGCGGCGTCATTGCCCACTCGGACAAGGGGGTGCATTACCTCGCGGTGCGGTAAACCCAATACGCCCGCCACCCACGTCAACTTCCTCCGCCGACGACTGGGTCGTCTATTTTGGGCGCACCCACGACGCGTGGTCGAACGCCTCTCAACCTCCGCTCTGGGCCAGGGGCAGGCTGGGTGCTGCGTCGGCCCCGACCGGACCAGCACTAGTGGTCAGTAGACCTGGTTCGCGGCGTAGGTGGCCTGCTCCTTGGTGAACTGGTCGCCCGATGGAGACGACAACTGCTCAATTAACCTCTGCTTCGAGAAGGACATCGTGTCCAAGTAGTTCTCGGCAGCCTCTACGGCCTCGGCGTTCCAGTCCGCGTCGACGTTGTTCGCCGCGAACGTCGCGTCAGCCTTCGAGTAGCCGTCACCCGCTGGGGACGACAACTGCTGGATGAGCCCTTCCTTCGAGAACGCCAGGATGTCGATGTAGTTCTGGCCCGCCTCCAATGCGTTCTCCTGGCCGGAGGTCATTTCGGGCTCAGCCTTCTCGGTCTTCTCGGATGCGGCCTTCTCCTTCTTCTTGCCGCTGTCGCTCGATTCGCTCGATGAGTCATCCGTGGCCGTGACGTCACCGTCGCCAGTGTCGCCGCCGCTACCCAGTGCAGCCGCGACGATGATGACCACAACGAGCCCTGCGAGCCACCAGCGCTTCTTCTTGAACCACGGTCGTGACGCCTTCGCGTACGCCTTGTCTGCCTTAGCCTGCGCCTTCGGATTCGCCGGAGGCGGTTCTGTGTTCGGGTTCTCCCCCGAGGTATGTGACATGTCTGAAGGCTAAAGCGGTCTAGGCCAGTGAGTAAGGGCAAAGGACGAAGTCATGGGATTTCGGTGCGGACGACGTCGTGAGCAACCTCGCCAATGGCTTCCAATCTCGCGTATGCAATACCTACACCGCCTCCCTACCTCTGACATGCCCTCGGGGGTACACACAGAGGCGGGTGTCCCCTTGCTTGACGGCCAAGTGACCCCGGGGGGTCATAAGTGACGTCCGCTCGTCCTCGCGACACGCGGCACGTGCGGGCTGTTCCGAATCGCGCCCGATATGCAAGGGGAGACTGTCCGGCATGGAACTGTTTCAGTTCTCGGCCCTGCTGTACGAAGCCGGCGACATCATTCAGCCCCGCACCTGGGGCCGGGTGGTCATGGGTCACGGGCCCAACCATTCCCCTGTACTACCGGGAGCTCTTCTTCGAGGAGGTTCGCGCCCAACTAGCGCCCGATAAGCCGTCACGGCTGGGAGCCTTCTACGGCCCGCGAACCGCGGAGGACCTCACGCGCTATCGGCAAGAGAACGCCGGTATGGCGTACAGCTACCGCGTCTCTGTTCCCGATATGGCGAAGATGGGTTACGCGGGTCGACGAGAGTTCGGCTGTTCCCCGTATGTTCCCCGGACCTCTTGCTTACGAGGCGGAGAGTGCCTCTGACCTGCAGTCATTCTGGTGGGCGATACTGGGTTCGAACCAGTGACCTCTTCGGTGTGAACGAAGCGCGCTACCACTGCGCCAATCGCCCGCTGTGCGGGTGCCGGGGAACTCTAACCCATCGTCGCGGGCGACTCGGAATCGGCCTTCGGCCGGACCTTGGCCACCGCCTCGGGCTTCCCGTGGAAGCGCCGGTAGCTGTAGATGATGAGCCCCACGGCGATGCCGGCCGAGGCGACCTGGGTCACCCCGGTCCACAGCCCCCCGGGCAGCCACCAGGACTCTGCCAGCGGCCACCACTCCGGGGCCGGCGGGTAGGAGATCCAGAGCACACCGAAGCCCGCCAGCACGAGGGCCCCGAGCACCGACACGACGATCCGTGGCCACGTCTCGACACCCTCGGCCGCGCCACGCAGGGCCCGGACCCGGACGGGCTCGACACGACGCTCGGCCCACTCGTACTGCTGCGACAGCAGGGCTAGACCGGCGAAGATGCCCAGGAGACCCGGTCCGGGCAGGAAGATCGCCGCCACACCGGCCAGAAGCAGCACCCAACCGAGGGTCTCGAGGACCAGCCGCTTCGCGGCTCCGCCCCCCGGGACGGCCATCAGGATTTCTCCCAGCGTGTCGGTGCAGGGAAGATTGACTCTGCCTGCTTTGCTGCGCTCACGAGATGACCCTACGGGTATGACTCAACATGTGGCGTAGCCCACCACGGACAGGGTCGTTGTACCCACGTCATAGGTCGGTCCCCCCGCCGTCCTACCCACCGAGGGAGCGTCCGTGTGGACCGCACGCCGAGAGAGAGTGGAGACACATGCGCAGGATCACCGCAGACGTCGCTGTGGACGTGACGATGTTTTGCAGGGACCTCGAAGGTCACTCCTACGAGCTGGACGCCGTGCTCGGATACGCGCGCACCGATGCCTTCGCCGTGACCATGACCTTCGGCGACGTCGAGCCGCACGTCACCTGGACGTTCAGCCGCGACCTGCTGATGCGCGGCATCAACCACCCGACCGGCGAGGGTGATGTCCGGATCTGCCCGTCGTTGAACGACGACGGCGTCGCCATCGTCCAGATCGAGCTCTGCAGTCCCGACGGGCACCTGCTCCTCGAGGCCCGTACCGACGACATCACCCACTTCATCGGGCGCACCGTCGACGTCTGCGCCCCCGGCATCGAGGCCGAGCACCTCGACGTCGACCAGATGATCGCGCAGCTGCTGGCCGTCTGAGGCCGCCGCGCTGCCGGCGGCCCGCCGACAGTCAGTGCATGTCGTGCTGGGCCACCCACGAGGCGTGGAGGCCGGCGTAGATGCTGCCCGTCTGAGTGACGAGCTCGCGGTGCGGGCCACGCTGCACCACACGACCGCGGTCCACCACGATCACCTCGTCGGCCTGCTCGGCCGTCGAGAGCCGGTGCGCGATCGTCACCGACGTGCGTGACTGCATCAGCCGCTCCAGCGCGAGGCCGATCCGCATCTCGAGCTGGGGGTCGACCGCGCTGGTGGCCTCGTCCAGGACGAGCAGGTCGGGATCGGCCAGGTGGGCCCGCAGCAGCGCGACGAGCTGCCGCTCGCCGGCCGACAGCGACTCGCCGCGCTGGCCGACCTTGGTCGCGAGACCGCCGGGCAGGGCGTCGAGCCAGTCGCGCAGTCCCAGCTCGTCGGCCGAGGCGAGGATCTCCTCCTCGGTCGCGTCGAGCTTGCCGTAGCGCACGTTGGCCGCGAGCGAGTCGTCGAAGAGGAACCCCTCCTGGGGCACCAGGACGACGCTGCGCCGCAACGACTCGGCCGCGATCCGGCGTACGTCGAGACCGTCCAGCAGCACCGCCCCGTCCACCGGGTCCATCAGGCGGGTCAGCAGCTTGGCAAAGGTCGACTTGCCGGACCCCGTCTCCCCCACGATCGCGACCCGGGTGCCGGCGTCGATGTGCAGGGAGACCTCGGACAGGACCGGCGGCCCGCCCGGGTAGGCGAAGGTCACGTCGTCGAAGGTCACGTCGATCGGACCGCGTGGCAGCACCTGCCCGTCCGGGCCGGGATCCACGAGGTCGGCCGGGGTCTCCAGGATCCCGATGACCCGGCGCCAGCTCACGATCGCGTTCTGCGCGTCGGTGAGGATCTGGGTGCCCATCTGGACGGGCCCCACGAACAGCGTCACCAGGAACGCGAACGCGAGGACCTTGCCGGCGGTCATGTCGGTCGTGAAGCCCAGCAGCACGCCCACGATCAGCACCCCGGCGTTGGCCAGGCCGGCGGAGATGCCGCCGAGGGAGAACGACACGACGGTGAACTTCTGGGCCCGGGTGCTGGCCGTCTTGAAGTCGTCGATCGCCGCGTCGATGCGCCCCTGGGTGCGGTCCTCGACGGCGTAGGAGCGGACGGTCGCCGCACCGACGACCGGCTCGGAGATCGCGCCGAGCAGCACGCCCACCTGGTGGCGCACGATGCCGTAGGCCTCCGACAGCTTGCGCTGGAAGTAGCGGATCGAGATGAAGAGCGGCGCGAAGCACAGCCACACCACGAGGGCGAGCTGCCAGCTGTAGATCACCATGATCACGGTCGCCACCAGCATCTGGCCGATGCTCACCACGAAGATCAGGCCACCGAAGACCAGGAACTGGCTCACCTGGTCCACGTCGCTGGTCACGCGGGACACGAGCGCACCGCGGCGCTCGGTGTTCTGGGTGAGCAGCGGCAGGTCGTGGACGTGCCGGAAGGCCTTGACCCGCAGCGTCGCGAGTCCGCGCTCGGAGGTCGTGAAGAGCCGACTGGTCATGGTGTACGACGCGAAGCTGGTGATCGTGAGCACCACCGCGCAGCCGATGCCGAGCCACACGACGTAGTCGAGCCGCGGCCCGTCCGGACCGTTGAGCCCACGGTCGAGGGTCTGCTGGACGGCGATCGGCACGACCACCTGGCCGCAGGCCGCCACGATGGCGAGGAACAGCGTGAACCGCAGGCCCTCACTGAGCTCGGGCGAGATCCGCATGCCGCGGCGGATGGTCTCGATGGCGCCGATGTCCTCCCCGGAGTCCATCCGGGTGCCGGCGGCGGGGTTGCGGGTCGAGGTCGTGGAGCTCACTGGGCACCTCCGGCGCCACTCGGGACGGTGGAGCCGCCGGTGCCGGCCGCCTCGTCGTGGGCGGCCTGCTCGTAGGCGTTGACGAGCCGGGCGTAGTCGGGGCTGCGTCCGAGGAGCTCGCGGTGGGTGCCG
>NZ_JBFUMD010000057.1:0-11885 GCF_054049555.1 Nocardioides sp. P5_C9_2 | reverse complement strand
CCGTGGTGGTGCCGAAGACCTTGGTCGAGCCGTCGTTCTTGACCTTGACCAGGTCGAGCCGCGTGTTCTTGGCGCCGCTCGGGTTCATGTCGAGGCGGTCGAAGACGATCGTCGCCTTGTCACCCGCGCGGTAGCTGTCCTTCAGACCGGAGACGTAGATCTGCTCGCGAGCGAAGCTCGGCGCGACCGGCTTGTGGTCGCCGAGGTACTTGATCCACAGGTCGCGGTCGACGAGGCCGGTGTCCTTCGACTTGCCCTCGGTGAAGGCGGTGAAGTTGTCGCCACCCGCGGCGAGGAACGAGAAGGTCGAGACGGAGTACGTCTTGGCCAGGTCGAGCGGAGCGCCGTTGACGCGCACCGAGGTGACGCGCTGGCCGACCGGCTGGGTCGGGTCGAGCGTCGTCTGGACGTTGTCCGACAGGCCCAGGTGCAGGAACGGACGCTGGTTGCCGGCCGGCTGCCACTGCTGCTCGAGGATCTTCTTCACCTGGGCGCCGGTGAGGGCCACGGTCGAGACGTTGTTGACGAACGGCAGGACCGTGTTGGCCTCGGCGTAGGTGATCACGCCGTCGGTGTTGGCCGGGTTGGTGGCCGCGTCACCCTTGAACAGCAGGTCGGTACGCAGGCCGCCGGGGTTGACGATGCCGAGGTCCGGCTTGGCGATGTCGGCGGGGATGCCGTCGCGCAGCGCATTGGCCACGAGGTCGCCGAGGGGCGACTCCGAGCCGCGGTCCTCGACCGGCTTGCCGCCGGCGTCCACGCCGTCGTAGGCGCGCGAGATGTCGGCGGTGACGGACCCGACGGGCCGGTCGCCGACGACCTTGGCGTTGGCGAGCGCGGCGTCCACGATCCTCTTCACCTCGGCGACGCGCGGGTTGGTGAGGGTCGGGTCGGCGGTGGTGCGCGGGGTGTTGGTGACGGTGAAGCCGGTGACCGGGTTGGTGCCGGGTGCGGCACCCGCGTCGACGGTCAGCTTGATCTGGCCGACGTTGGAGCCGTACTCACCGGTCTGGATGTAGGCGCGCTCGCCGCCACCGGGCTTGGGGCCCTGCCAGGCGTAGGTCTGGTGGGTGTGGCCGTTGATGATCGCGTCCACGTTGCCGGTCATGTTCGCCATGCGGGCGAACGCGCCGCCCTTGGCGACCTCGGCGGCGAAGGACGAGTTCGCGCCCACCGCGGCACCGGAGTGGAAGGTGGCGACGACGACGTCGGCCTCGCCGTTGGCCGGGTTGCCGTCCTTGAGGAGGTCGGCGTACCTGGCGGCCGCCGAGACCTCCTCGGAGAACTGCAGGTCGGCGACACCGGCGGGGCTGACCAGGCTCGGGGTCTCGTCGGTCACGCCGCCGACGACGCCGACGACCACGTCGTCGCTGGTGTCGGCCGGGGTGCCGTTGTCGACCGTGTAGGTCTGGAACGGCGCGAGGGCGGTGGCGCCCGTGGCCTTGACGGTGACGTTGGAGGCGAGGTAGTCCCACTTCGCGTTGCGCGTGGCCGCGGGGCCGATGACGCGGTCGCGGAGGTCGGCCCAGCCCTTGTCGAACTCGTGGTTGCCCACGGCCGACACATCGAGGTCGAGGGCGTTCATCACGTCGATGGTGGGCTGGTCGTCCGCGATCGCCGAGGCGAACTCGGAGGCGCCGATCAGGTCGCCCGCACCGACCATGAGGGTGTTGGCCGGGGTGGTGGTGGCGGCGGACACGTTCTCCACGGTGGTCGCCCACTTGGTGGTGTTCGTGTTGATGCGACCGTGGAAGTCGTTGATGGCGACGAGGTTGATCTCGACCGCCGGCGCCGCCTGGGCGGGGACGGTGGTGATCGCGACCACGGCCAGGGGTGCCGCGAGAACGCCCGAGGTGGTTGCCACCGCCACCCAGCGGCGCGCGAAGAAGGATGCTGACACAGGTGGTGCCTTTCCGGGATGTGAGTGATCCGGAGCACCCTAACCCGGCGGTCGACCGCCTGGTCCGTGTCAACGCGTGTGACAGGTGAACGTCTGGTTACCGACCAGGCGTTTCAGGCGCGGACGTCGTACGACGCTGCCGGGCGACGTCGCGGAAGAACTCGTAGCCGGACCACATCGTCATCGCGACCGCACCCGCGAGCACCACCTGGAAGGCGTAGAACAGCACCTCTCCGGGGACGCCCCAGGAGTCGAACGCCCCGCCGTGCGCGTCGCCGTGCGGCAACGGCAGGAGCAGGCCGGCCAGGGCGACGCCCTGCAGCGTGGTCTTGATCTTGCCGCTCCGCGACGCCGCGAGGACCACGTCCTTGAGCACCGAGAGGCGCAGCGCCGTCACGCTCCACTCGCGCAGGAGGACGACGATCGTCACCCACCACCAGATGTCCCCGACGATGGACAGACCGATGAACGCCATGCCGGTGATGGCCTTGTCGGCGATGGGGTCGGCGATCTTGCCGAAGTCGGTGACCAGGTCGTGCTTGCGGGCGATGTCGCCGTCGATCTTGTCGGTGATCATCGCGACCGCGAAGATCGCGAACGCCACCCACCGCCACGTCGGCGAGTCGCCGCCGTCCTGGAGCAGCGCCCAGCCGAAGAACGGCACCATGACGATGCGCAGGGTGGTCAGCGCGTTGGGCACGTTCCAGTTGGAGACGGTGCGGTCGGTGTCGCTCATGCGGTGGCTCCCGTCGGCCCGGTGCCCGGGTGGTGCGTCGCGGTGGCGACCAGGTCGACGCCGTCGGTGGCCACGACCTCCGCGAGGACGATGTCCCCGACCCGGGCGTCACCGGCGAGCTCGATCGTCGTCGTGCCGTCGACCTCCGGACCCTGGTGCTCGGCCCGTCCCTCGACGAGCCCGTCCTCGACCGACTCGACGAGCACCGAGACGGTCTCGCCGATGCGCTCCTCGGCCCGCTGGGCGTTGAGCTCCTCCACGAGCGAGGTGACGTGCTCGGTGCGGGCTCGCACCTCGTCCTCGTCGAGCTTGCCGTCGTACGTCGCGGCCTCGGTGCCGTCCTCGTCGGAGTAGCCGAAGACACCGGTGACGTCCATGCGCGCGGCCTCGAGGAAGTCGCACAGTGTCTGCAGGTCCTCCTCGGTCTCGCCGGGGAAGCCGACGATGACGTTGGACCGCACCCCGGCCAGCGGCGCGAGGTCGCGGATGCGCGCGAGCAGGTCGAGGAAGCTCTCCGGGTCGCCGAAGCGGCGCATCCGACGCAGCACCGACGCGCTGGCGTGCTGGAAGGAGAGGTCGAAGTAGGGGACGACGCCAGGGGTCGAGGCGATCGCCTCGATCAGCCCGGGACGCGTCTCGGCCGGCTGGAGGTAGGACACCCGGACCCGGTCGACGCCCTCGATGGCGGCCAGCTCGGGGAGCATCGTCTCCAGGAGCCGCAGGTCGCCGAGGTCCTTGCCGTACGACGTGGAGTTCTCGCTCACGAGGAAGAGCTCGCGAGCACCTTGGGTCGCCAGCCACTGGCCCTCGGCCAGGACGTCGCTCGGACGGCGGCTCACGAAGGAGCCGCGGAAGCTGGGGATCGCGCAGAACGAGCAGCGCCGGTCGCAGCCGCTGGCCAGCTTGAGCGGAGCCATCGGGCCCGAGTCCAGACGCCGGCGTACGGCGCGTGGCCCGGTGGCCGGGGCGCCCGCACCGATCTCGGAGACGTCCGAGGGCCCCTGGTCGGCATGGCCGGGCACCGAGATGGCGGAGGCGTCGCGCTCCACCGGGCTGATGGGCAGCAGCCGACGGCGGTCGGAGGGGGTGTGCGGGTGGTGCGTCTCCCCGGCGACGATCGAACGGAGCCGCGCGGCGATGTCCGGGTAGTCGTCGAAGCCGAGGACGGCGTCCGCCTCGGGCAGCGACTCGGCGAGGTCCTTGCCGTAGCGCTCGGCGAGGCAGCCGACGGCGACGACGGCCTGCGGGCGGCCGGACTCCTTGAGGTCCGCGGCCTCCAGCAGGGTGTCGACCGAGTCCTTCTTGGCGGCCTCCACGAAGCCGCACGTGTTGACCAGGACGGTGTCGGCGTCCTCCGGGTCGTCCACGAGCACGAACCCGTCGGCCTCCAGACGGCCGGCGAGCTCCTCGGAGTCGACCTCGTTGCGGGCACAGCCCAGGGTCACCACCGCCACGTTGAGGGGGGTACCGGGAAGGGCGCGGGCGTCAGCAGGAGTCGTGGTCATCGCACCAAGGAGTATGCCGCCTGGGCGGGGGCTGACCCCAACCCTCGCCCGCGGGCGAGGGCATGGCCCCCGTCACAGGCATCACCGCGAGACGAAGGTCCCCTGGCCCGCCACGCCGGCCTCGCCCACCGGTCGAGGGTCCTGGCCGTCGAGGGCGACCGTCACGGCGCCGTCGGTGGACTGCACGCGCACCGGAGGAGCCGCGTCGAGCTCCCGGGCGTCCCCCACCGCGAGGTTCCCCTTGAACACGATCTCGCCGGCGCCGTCGCGGACCACGACGTGCGCGCCACCGGTCGCGGCGGTGACCACCACGGGCACCGGGTCGGCCGTCGGTGCCGAGCCGGCGCCGCTGGGCCCGCCGGACCCGTTGAGGACCGGACTGGCGTTGCGCAGCTCGGTGGGCGTGTCCATCACCAGTCGCGCGATCGACCAGCAGAGCACCAGGGCCATCACCACCGCGACCAGCACGGACCAGTTGGGACCACCGCGGGTGCTGCGGATCGACCCGTTGGCGCCCGTGGYCAGCTCGGCCTCGAAGACCCGACGGGGGTTGATCGGTGCGTGGGCGTAGCGCTCGTCGTACGACGTCAGCAGCGGCGCCACGTCGATGCCCAGCACGCGGGCCAGGGTGCGCAGGTGACCGCGGGCGTAGAAGTCGCCTCCGCAGGGGACGAAGTCGTCGACCTCGATCGACTCGATGACGTGCGGGCGGATCCGGGTGCGATCGGCCAGCTGGTCCACGGTCAGACCCAGCCGGGTGCGGGCCGCGGCCAGCTCCGGCCCCACCACGGGGTCGGCCGCGGGGAGGGTGGCGAACTCGTCGATGACCAGCGGCTCCACGACCTCGCCCTGGCGGGAGATCGGTCGGACCCGGTCACCCCAGACCTGGGTGTCCTCCACCAGGCTGACGCTGCCGGGACGGCGCAGCTCGCGACCGCCGGTGTCGTCGCCGGTGTCCTCGGTGACCTCACGGCGGACCTCGGAGCGCCGGGCGCCGGCAGCCTCGCGCAGCGGGGAGGGGGTGGCGCTGGCGACGACGGGCTCGTCGACCTCCACGTCCTCGAGCGCGTCGTCACGGTCCGCGTCGTCGTCCTCGTGCTCGGCGTCCGCCGCGTCCTCGGTGCGCTCCGGGCGGCTCGGGACCAGGGCGGACAGCCGGGCGATGCCGGCGGCCAGGAAGGGACGCGGGTCGCGGACCCGGTGCGCGACCTCGGTGCCGTCCGCGTCGCGCTCCGACTCGTCGAGCAGCTCGTGCTCCTCGTCGTGGAGCCCGCGCTCGGCGTCTGCGGTGTCGTCCGCGCCCGGCACGTCCAGCACGATGACCTCGGTGGACCGCATCGCGACGCGGTCCAGGGCGGCGGTCAGGTCGTCGCCGCCACCGCTCACGCGGGTGGCGAGGCCGAGCGGGACGGCCAGTGGGGCGCCGTACAGGCGTCGGGCGAGCCCGGCCTGGCGGCGACCACGCGCATCGAGCTCGTCGAGGACGAGCTCCTCGTTGTGCGCGACCACCACGAGGCGACCGTCGCGGAGCAGGCCGCGACGGGGGCTGTGCTCCACGTGGTGCACGGCGCTCCAGGGCAGGCCCCGCCACGTGTTGCCCAGGCGGATCCGCACACCCTGCGCGTCGGCGACCAGCAGCGGCGTCCGGGCATCGACGAAGGCGCGCAGCCACCCGATCGACACGAGCCCGAGCACCACGGCGAGCACCCAGTCGAGGACGGCCCCGGTCTGGGTGGCGCGCGCCAGGTAGGCGATCGCGATCGCGGCGGCGACCGCTCCCACGGCGGCGGCGAGCGCCCCGTTGCGACGTACCTCGACCGCCTCGGGCGCCATCGACAGGGACTCGGTCGAACCGGTCCCCTCGGTGGTCCCCTCGGCCGATCCGTCGTCGTACAGCTCAGCAGCACCCATCACGCACTCCCCTCGATCGTGGCAATGACGGCGTCGATCTCGTCGGGCTTCACGAGCACGTCGCGAGCCTTCGACCCCTCGCTCGGACCCACGACGCCGCGGCTCTCGAGGATGTCCATCAGTCGTCCGGCCTTGGCGAAGCCGACGCGCAGCTTGCGCTGCAGCATCGACGTCGAGCCGAACTGGGTGGAGACGATGAGCTCGATGGCCTGCACCACGAGCTCCATGTCGTCGCCGATGTCGTCGTCGATCTCCCGCTTGGCCGCGGCCGGGGCGGTGACGTCCTCGACGTACGTCGGCTCGAGCTGGTCCTTGCAGTGCTTGACGACCTGCTGGATCTCGGCCTCGGTGACCCACGACCCCTGGACCCGGACGGGCTTGCTGGCGCCCATCGGCAGGAAGAGGCCGTCACCCTGGCCGACGAGCTTCTCCGCGCCCGGCTGGTCGAGGATGACCCGGCTGTCGCCGAGCGAGCTCGTCGCGAAGGCGAGGCGGGACGGGACGTTGGCCTTGATGAGGCCGGTCACCACGTCGACCGACGGACGCTGCGTGGCGAGCACCAGGTGGATGCCGGCCGCGCGGGCGAGCTGGGTGATGCGGACCACCGAGTCCTCGACGTCGCGCGGGGAGACCATCATCAGGTCGGCGAGCTCGTCGACGATGACGAGCAGGTAGGGGTACGGCGTGAGCACGCGCTCGCTGCCGGCGGGCACCTCGACCTTGCCTCCCCGCACCGCCTTGTTGAAGTCGTCGATGTGACGGAACCCGAAGTTGGCCAGGTCGTCGTAGCGCATGTCCATCTCGCGCACGACCCAGGCCAGCGCCTCGGCGGCCTTCTTGGGGTTGGTGATGATCGGCGTGATGAGGTGCGGCACGCCCTCGTAGGCGTTCAGCTCGACCCGCTTGGGGTCGACCATGATCATCCGGACCTCGTCGGGCGTCGAGCGCATGAGGATCGAGGTGATGAGCGAGTTGATGAACGACGACTTGCCCGAGCCGGTGGCACCGGCGACGAGCAGGTGCGGCATCTTCGCCATGTTGGCGACGACGAAGCCACCCTCGACGTCCTTGCCGAGCCCGGCGACCATCGGGTGGTGGTCCGCGCGGGCGGTGTTGGAGCGGAGCACGTCACCGAGGGAGACGATCTCCTTGTCGAGGTTGGGGATCTCGATCCCGATCGCGGACTTGCCGGGGATCGGGCTGAGGATCCGCACGTCGGCCGAGGCGACGGCGTACGCGATGTTCTTGGAGAGCGCGGTGACCTTCTCGACCTTGACGGCGGGACCGAGCTCGACCTCGTAGCGCGTCACGGTCGGGCCCCGGGTGTAGCCGGTGACGGTGGCGTCGATGGCGAACTCGTCCATCACCTGCATCAGCCGCTCGACCACGGCGTCACTGGCCTTGGAGCGGGCCTTGTGCACCGAGCCGGGCTTGAGGACCTCGTTGCCGGGCAGCGAGTAGGTGATGTCKCCGGACAGCGCGAGCTGCTCCACGCGCTGGGGCAGCGGCGTGTGCGGCGGGGGCTCGACGTCGCCGGTCGCGTCGGTCGCGTCGGGGACCGACGCCCCGGGGAGACCGACGGCGGGCGTGGTCTCGGTCGGCGCGTCCGCGAACAGGTCGATGCCGGCGTCCGTGCCGTCCTCGACGTCGGACTTCTTGCGGGCGCGGCGGCGCTTGACCTCGCGGTCCTCCAGGACCGGGGAGTCGTACGCCGGGTCGCCTGCCTCGGGGTCGATCTCGTCGAGCATCCCGCGACGGCGGGTGCGCATCGGCGTGGTGGGAGCCTCCAGCTCGCCGGCGACACCCTGCTCGGTCGCGGTGCGACCCAGGGCACGGTCGCGGGCGGCGGCCAGGCGGACCGGGATCTGGTAGACGGGGGTGGCGGTGATGATGAGGACGCCGAAGAACGCGAGCAGGGCCAGCATCGGCACCACGACGTACGCCGTGCGGAACAGGTCGAGCAGGAGGCTCGAGGTCACGAAGCCCACCGCTCCCCCGGCCTRCTGCAGCGAGCTGGCGTCGCCGAGCTCGGGCTGCGGGTTGCCGTTGGCGATGTGGACGATCCCCAGGATGCCCAGGGCGAACGCGGACCAGCCGATGACCTGGCGGCCGGCGGGGCCGTTGCGCTCGGGGTCGCGCAGCGTGCGCCACCCGGCGTACACCAGGAAGAGCGGGACCAGCCAACCGACCTTGCCGACGGCACCGGCGGTCATCGAGCGCATGAACTCCATGACCCCGCCCGGCAGCTGCCACCAGACCGCGGCCGCGACCACCATGGCCAGGCCGAACAGGAACAGGCCGACCCCGTCACGACGGTGCTCCGGCTCGAGGTCGCGGGCCGACTGCCCGATCGAGCGGGCCACCGCACCGAGGGCGTGGGCGATGCCCAGCCAGACCGAGGCGACCGTGCGGCCGATGCCGCCGAACATGCGGGCGACCGGGCCCGGCCCGTTGCGCACCGCCCGGGGGGCCGGACGGGTCGTGGGGCGCCGCGAGCTGCCGCGAGCGGGCGTGCGGGAGCCGCCCTTGCTCGTCCGGGACGCTGGGCTCTTGGTGGTACTGCGGGATCGGGTGCCTGAGGACGTGGTCCCACCGCCCCGCGAGCTGCCTCGCGAGCCGGTGGAACCGGACGTGCTCGTGCTCCGCGACCCCGCCGGGGAAGACGTACGGGTCGCCATGCCGCGACCCTACGGGAGAGTCACACCAGCCCCACGGATCACACGAAGCGTGTCGCACCCCGGCTGTACCGGCGTGATCACGAAACACGAGTGTTACGAGAAACATTCGCAAGGGTCTACCGGTGTCACGTCTGCGTTCGTATGGTGTCCCAGATCACTCGGGCAGATCTGTTCCGAGTGGCGCTCAGAACAATCTGGAGGAAAACACGTGAAGCTCCTCAACAGGGGGCTTGCACTCGCAGTCGTGGGGGCCGGCCTTGCCGCCCTTCCCACGCTCGGAGCGCAAGCACTGCCGGCAGCACCTGCCGGCGACAACGGCCTGAGGGCCATGACGAACCGGGCTGACAGCCCGGTCACCGTCAGCGACGAGAGCGCGACCGGCAAGGTCGGCTTCATCCGCGTCAAGGGCAACGGCGACCTGATGCCCGGGCGGACGGGCGACTCCGCCTCGGCCGCCGCGAGCAAGGCCGGTGCCTACCTGGACACCTACGGCGCCAACTTCGGCGCCCGTCCCGGGGAGCTCGAGCAGAGCGGCATCACCCGCAACCAGTTCGGCTGGACGGTCATCTACAAGCAGGCCTACCAGGGCGTCCCCGTCTTCGGCGGGACCCTCAAGGCCAACGTCGACCTCGAGGGCGACCTCACCTCGGTGAGCGGCTTCGCGGCCCCCGGTCTCGACCTGAGCGTGACCCCCGGCCGCAGCGCCGCCGACGCCGCGGCCCGCGCCGTCGCCGTCGTCAAGGCCGCCCCGCCCACCACCGAGAGCGGCTCCCGCTCCGACGTGAAGGGCCTGCGGGCCGCCTCGACCGACCTGACGATCTACCGCCAGGGCGCCGTGAAGGGTGAGTCCGGCAAGGCCGAGCTCGTCTACGAGGTCGAGGTCACCAACGTCACCAAGGACGGCAAGGGCGGCAACATCCGCGACCACGTCTTCCTCGACGCCGGCACCCTGAAGCCCGTCAACCGCTACTCCGACGTGCACGAGGCGCTGGACCGCGAGCTCTACACCACCGACTACGACCGCACGGACCCGCCCGGCACCCCGGTCAGCATCGCCCCCGTCTGGTTCGAGGGTGACCCGTTCCCGGGCTCGCTCGACACGGACCAGCAGGACCTCGTGAACTCGACCGGCGAGGCCTACTCGCTGTTCTTCAACACCTTCGGCGTCGACTCCTTCGACGACGCGGGCAGCACGATGGTCACCCTGCACAACCGACCGGACGCCTGCCCCAACGCCTCGTGGAACGGCTCCTACACGAGCTACTGCGCGGGCGTCTACAGCGACGACGTCGTCTCCCACGAGTGGGGCCACGCCTACACCGAGTACAACTCCGGCCTGATCTACCAGTGGCAGTCCGGCGCCCTCAACGAGGCGTACTCCGACGTGTGGGGCGAGACCCTCGACCAGCTCAACGGTCGTGAGGACGAGGGCGAGGTCGACGCTCCTCGCGAGGACGGCGTCTGCTCGCTCTACACCCGCGGTGAGATCACGGCGCAGATCAACTCGCCTGCCTCGGTGCAGGGCCCCTGCGCGGGCGCCGCTCCGGCTGCCTTCGGTCCCCAGTTCACCACCGCCGGCACCACCGCCGACGTCGTGGTGGCGACCGACGCCGCCAACGACGACGGCCCGCTCACGACCGACGGCTGCAGCACCATCACCAACGACCTGTCCGGCAAGTGGGCGTACGTCGACCGTGGCACCTGCGTGTTCACCGACAAGATCGACAACGTGATCGCCGCCGGCGCCACCGGCGTCGTCTTCGGCAACAACCGCGCCGGAGTCTCCTCGGTCGCGGGTGACTACGCCATCCCCGGCCTCATGGTGACGCAGGCGGACGGCACGAAGATCAAGTCGGTCGGCGCGGTCAACATGACCGTCAAGGAGCTGCCGCGCACGGCCACCAACTCGCACCGCTGGCTCATCGGCGAGCAGTCGACCGCCTTCGGTGGCGCGATCCGCGACATGTGGAACCCGACCTGCTACGGCGACCCGGGCAAGGTGTCCGACGCCGAGTACCACTGCTCGTCCGACGACAACGGCGGCGTGCACGGCAACTCCGCGGTGCCCAACCACGGCTACGCCCTGCTCGTCGACGGTGGGACCTACAACGGTCAGACCGTCTCGGGCATCGGTCTCGACAAGGCTGCGAACATCTACTTCAAGGCCCAGAACGAGTACCTGACCGAGACGTCGGACTTCGTCGACCACGCCGACTCCCTCGAGGCGGCCTGCACGGCGCTGGTCGGTCGTCCGATCAACGCGATCAACCTCGAGATCGGTGGCACCCCGGAGCAGGCGGAGCCGGTCACGGCCACCGACTGCGAGCAGGTCACCAAGGTCATCGCCGCCGTCGAGCTCCGCAAGGACCCGACGGTCCAGTGTGACTGGCAGCCGATCCTGGCCAAGGACGCCCCCGCCCTGTGCGGGGACGGCTACAGCAGCCGCGTCGTCTTCGCGGACGACTTCGACGGTGGCATCACGGCCTGGACCAAGGACCAGACCGTCGCCTACCCCGGCGGCAACGGCTTCCCGTGGCGTACCACCGCGACCTTCCCGGGCCGCGACAACGTGGGCCGCGTGGCCGTCGGTCCTGCCCCCAACGAGGGTGACTGCAGTGGCGGCGTCGGTGACATCTCGAGCAGCGACTCGATCACCAGCCCGTCGGTCCTCGTCCCCACGGGCAAGGCGCTGCGCATGTCGTTCGACCACTACATCGCGACCGAGGCCGGCTTCGACGGCGGCAACGTCAAGATGAGCGTCAACGGTGGCGCCTTCGAGGTCGTCCCCGCCGACGCGTACGTCTTCAACCCCCCGAACGCCCTGCCTCTCACCACCGAGGCCGAGCAGAGCACCAACCCGCTCGAGGGCGAAGACGGCTTCTCGGGCACCAACCCGGGCAAGGCCTCGGGTTCGTGGGGTCAGTCGCAGATCAACCTGGAGGCAGCCGGCGCCAAGGCGGGCGACTCGATCCAGGTCCGCTTCGACATCGGTCGTGACGGTTGCGGCGGTGTCGACGGCTGGTACGTCGACAACGTGTCGATCTCGGTCTGCGAGAACGTGGCGACCAAGGTCACCGCGGTGCACGTGCCCGAGCCGGCCACCTTCGGCACCGCGTCGAAGGTCGACGTCACCGTGACCGCCGACCAGGGCGGCG
>NZ_JBFUMD010000056.1:0-17781 GCF_054049555.1 Nocardioides sp. P5_C9_2 | reverse complement strand
GTTGTGCAGGTTGCACCACCGGCTCAAGACCCACGGCCGTTGGCGCTATCAGATGACCGAACCGGGCGTGTTCGACTGGACCAGCCCGCTGGGTCACACCTACCGCCGTGACCACACCGGCAGCACTGCCACCGGACGAGCGTGGCCAGAGCCCGGTACCCATCCCAGCGTGGGCCTCATCGAGCTCCCCGACCTCCAGACCCTCCAGACCCTCCGCGCCCACCCGCCCGACCAGTAACGACCCCGCCCCACACCCCGCCCCAGCGACACTGGCGGGGCCACCGGCACGCTCAGACCTGGTCGCCAACCCGCACCATCGCTCGCGCGATCACACCGAGGCGGCGCGCACCTTCGYAGCCAGTGCTTCCGGAGAGTCGGGCGTGCCGCCGTGCGCGGCGATCCAGGCGTACGCCTCCTCGCGCTCGGCGTGGCACATGAGCCCCACGACGTCCCCCGGTCGCCCCTGCGCGACCAGGGCCGCGAGGCACTCCACCTCGGTGTTGTACGTGTCGATGTCCTCGACCCCGACCCGGGCGGCGCCGGCGCGCAGCAGCGCGTCGATCTCGTCCATGGTGCGACCGCGCAGGTAGTGCTCCTTGTGCCCGATCGCGACCACGTCGCTGCCCTTGGCGCCGATCTCGCCCAGCGCGTCGATGAGCTCGTCGGTCCGGTCCCCCACGGCACCGAGACCGAGCAGCAGACGCGCGCCAGGGCGCCGTACGCCGATCATGATCTCGAGCAGCGCCTCGAGTCCGGCCTCGTTGTGCGCGAGGTCCATGACCACGGAGAGCTCGTCGCCGTCGACGGGGAGGGTGAAGAAGTTCATCCGGCCCGGATTGTGCTCGGCGTCGGGCAGGAACGACCGCAACCCCGCGACCACCGCGTCGGCGCTCAGCCCGATGGCCAGGGCTGCCGAGGCTGCGGCCAGCGTGTTCTCGACGTTGAAGCGGGAGAGACCGGCGAGGGTCATGGGTACGTCGACCAGCTCGACCAGCGGCTCCGGGTCGGCCCCGGGCCGCAGGACGGTGACCCATCCGTCGATGACGGTGGTGGCTCGGCCACCGTGGCCGACGATCTCGCGGATGGCCGGCGAGTCGGGGTCGCGGGAGAACACCCACGGCTTCGCCTTGGTGACGGCGCGCATCGCGAGCACGCGCGGGTCGTCAGCGTTGAGGATCGCCCACCCGTCCTTGCGAGTGATCTGCGGGACGACCGACTTCACCTCCGCCAGCTGGTCCACGGTGTCGATCCCCTGGAGGCCCAGGTGGTYGGCGGTGACGTTGGTGACCACCGAGACGTCGTTGTGGYGCAGCCCGATGCCCTTGAGCAGGATGCCGCCGCGGGCGGTCTCGGTCACGGCCAGCTGGACCTGCGGGTGCTCCAGCACCCGACCGGCACCACTGGGCCCGGAGTAGTCCCCCGCCTCGACGAGCTCGCCGTCGATGTAGATGCCGTCGGTGTTCGACCACCCCGTCAGCAACCCGTCGGTGCGCGCGATGTGGGCGATCATCCGGCTGGTGGTGGTCTTGCCGTTGGTGCCGGTGACGGCGACGACCGGCACCCGAGGAGTCAGCGTCGTCGGCCCGTCGCCCGCCTCGGCGGCGGCGACCGTCTCGGCAGCCGCGCTGACCGCGGCCTCCAGGTCGGGGGTCGGCAGCGCGTCGAGCGCGTCGGCGACGGCGCGTCCCAGGGACTCGGCGCGGCCCCGGTGGCGCCATGGGAACGCCACGACGAGGCGGTCGGGGTCACTGGTCGGACGGACCCGCACCGCGAGCCGCGTCGTACCGGACTCGGCCGCGATCGCCCGCACGAGCCGCTCCACCGCCCGCATCGCGAACCGCTGACGGAAGCCGCTGCCCGGTGCACCGGGCCGGGTGCTGCGCAGCCCGATCCGGCGCGCGAAGCGCAGCGCCGTCTCCTCCGACGCCTCCGCGATCGTCGTGACGTCGAGGGTCAGCTTGATGGCGGCGCGCGGGAAGTAGAGGTTGGGGCCCTCCAGGACCCGGAGCTCGACGAGAGAGTTCACGCGCGCACGCTACCGACAGCGGCGCGTCACAGCCCCATCGCGTGGAACCCGCCGTCGACGTGGACGATCTCACCGGTCGTCGCGGGGAAGAAGTCGCTGAGCAGCGCGCACACGGCCTGGGCGGTCGGGACCTGGTCGGTCTCGTCCCAGCCGAGCGGGGCGCGGTCCTTCCATGACGACTCCAGCGCCTCGAAACCGGGGATCGCCTTGGCCGCGAGGGTCTTGAGGGGACCCGCGGAGACGAGGTTGCAGCGGATGCCCTCGGGACCGAGGTCGCGCGCGACGTACCGCGAGGTGTTCTCCAGCGCCGCCTTCGCCACCCCCATCCAGTCGTACGCCGGCCAGGCCGACGTGGCGTCGAAGGTCAGCCCCACGATGGAGCCACCGCGCGACATCAGCGGGCGGGTGGCGACGGCGAGCGACTTGAGCGAGTACGCCGAGACCTGGACGGCCTGCGCGACGTCCTCCCACGGGCCCTCCATGAACTTGCCACCCAGCAGCGTCTCCGGGTTGCCGTAGGCGATCGAGTGCACGACGCCGTCGAGGCCGTCCACGTGCTCGCGCACCTGGTCGGCCAGCCCGGCGAGGTGCTCCTCGTTCGTCACGTCGAGCTCGAGCACCGGCGGCTCGACCGGGAGCCGCTTGGCGATCCGCTTGGTGATGCCCAGCGCCCGCCCGAAGTTGGAGATGAGCACCGTGGCGCCCTGCTCCTGCGCCACCTTGGCGGTTGCGAAGCCGATGGAGGAGTCCATCGTCACTCCGGCCACGAGGATCCGCTTGCCGTCGAGAAGTCCCATGTCAGTGCCCCATTCCGAGTCCGCCGTCAACAGGAATGACGGCTCCAGTCACGTAGGCGGCGCCGTCCGACGCCAACCAGGTCACGGCCGAGGCGACCTCGGCCGTGGCGGCGTAGCGCCCCAACGGGACCTGCGCCTTGATCGTCTGCTTCTGCTCGTCGGTGAGCACGTCGGTCATGTCGGTCTCGACGAAACCGGGCGAGACCACGTTGGCCGTGATCGAGCGCGACCCCAGCTCCCGGGCCAGCGAGCGGGACATGCCCACGAGGCCGGCCTTCGAGGCGGCGTAGTTGACCTGGCCGGCCGAGCCCAGGAGCCCCACGACCGAGGAGATGAAGATGATGCGTCCCCGGCGCAGCCGCAGCATGCCCTTGGCGGCACGCTTGGCGAGCCGGAAGGAGCCGGTGAGGTTGGTGTCGATCACGCTCGACCACTGCTCCTCCGACATCCGCAGCACGAGCGTGTCGGCGGTGATCCCGGCGTTGGCGACCAGGACCTCGACGGGTCCGTGGGCCTCCTCGACGGTCTTGAACGCGGCCTCGACGGCCTCCGGGTCCGTGATGTCGCAGCGGACGTCGAGGGCTCCCTCGGGCGCCCCGCCGCTGCGGGTGGTCACGGCGACCTTGTCGCCCTGGGCGAGGAACGCCTCGGCGATGGCACGGCCGATGCCGCGGTTGCCGCCCGTCACCAGGACGGAACGGGGCTCGGGGCTGGTGTCGTCACTCATGCTGCTCGACGCTAGTGATTACCCCGGGGTACACGAAAAGACCTCGCCGCGTCACTCGTCCTCGCCGCGTCACTCGTCCTCGAGGCGGAAGCCGACCTTCATGCCGACCTGGATGTGCTCGACCTGGCCGTCCTTGGCCTGGCCGCGGATCTGGGTCACCTCGAACCAGTCGATGTGGCGCAGGGTCTTGCCGGCGCGCTCGATGCCGTTGCGGATCGCCTGGTCGACGCCGTCGGGCGAGGTGCCGACGATCTCGGTCACGCGGTAGGTGCGGTTGGACACGGGTCCTCCTGGGGGTGTGGACGGTTCCTCCGGAGCCTAGCGACGACGGACCGGCCGTTGGGAGTACGACGTACAGTCGGGGACATGGCCCGCCGTGAGGATCAGAGTGCTCCCGTGCGCATCACCACCGCGGCGAGCAGCCACCACGCGGACATCGCGGCCCGCCAGCGCCGCTACATCATCTCGATGTCGATCCGCACCCTGTGCTTCATCGGCGCGGTCGCCGTCGGCCCCGGCTGGCTGCGCTGGGTGCTGGTCGCTGCGGCGCTGCTGCTGCCGTACGTCGCGGTCGTGATGGCCAATCCGGAGACCCGCAAGGACGACAGCTTCGAGCTCCGCGGTTCCCCGGCCACCCGCGAGCTTCCCCCGTCCGCCACTCGCCAGTAACCGGTTGTTGGTTTTGCCGATGCGTCATGCAAGAATCAACTTGCCACTTAGCATCCCCCGTCTGAGTGGCATCAGCGGTGCCGGACGGCTTCCCCCGTGGCTGTCCGGCACCGCCTCATTTCTGGAAGTGACAGGCCGGACACACCGGTGAGCACCGGACGGCGAGAGGGTGATCGAGGTTGAGCGACGAGCTCCCCGACACCTGCTCCGCGAAGGGCTGCACGGCACCGGCCACCTGGGCGCTGCTCTGGAACAACCCGAAGATCCACACGCCGGAGCGTCGCAAGACCTGGCTGGCGTGCGACGAGCACCGCACGACGCTGGGTGACTTCCTCGGGGCGCGCGGCTTCCTCAAGGACGTCGTCGCGCACCCTGCCTGACGCCGCCGCCTCGCCGTGTCCGGCCGGAACGAGCCTTGCCTCAGACGTTCCTAGCCGCCGATGGCGGACATCGGACGGTCCGGCTGGAGGAAGCTCGGGTCGTTGATGCCGTGACCCGGGAGCTTGCCGGCCATCGCGATCACCCAGCGGTCGGCGAGCTCGTCGTCGGAGGCGCCCGCGCGCATCGCGGTGCGCAGGTCGGACTCGTCCCGGGCGAAGAGGCAGTTGCGCACCTGGCCGTCGGCGGTCAGCCGGACCCGGTCGCAGTCGCCGCAGAACGGGCGGGTGACCGAGGCGATGATGCCGACCGTCGCCGGTCCCCCGTCCACGTCGAACAGCTCGGCGGGGGCACTCCCCCGCGGCGCGCCGTGCGGGGTCAGGACGAACTCGGCGCCCAGGGCTGCGAAGATCTCGTCGGCGGTGATCATCTCGGCGCGGCTCCACCCGTGCTGGGCGTCCAGCGGCATCTGCTCGATGAACCGCAGGTCGTAGCCCCGCTCGATCGCCCAGGCCAGCAGCTCGGGCGCCTGGTCGTCGTTGAGCCCGCGCAGCAGGACGGCGTTGAGCTTGAGCGGGCCCAATCCCGCTGCGCGCGCCGCCTCGAGGCCGGCGATCACGTCGTCGAGCCGGTCGCGGCGGGTGACCTCGTGGAAGGTCTCGCGCCGCACGCTGTCCAGGCTCACGTTGATCCGGTCGAGGCCGGCGTCGCGCAGCGCCTGCGCGTTGCGCTGCAGGCCGAGTGCGTTGGTCGTCAGCGACGTCTCGACGCCGCCGAGGTCGTGGGTGCGCCGGACGATGTCCACCAGGCCCCGCCGCACGAGCGGCTCCCCGCCGGTGAAGCGCACCTCCTGCACACCGAGGCGGCGCACCCCGATCGTGATCAGGCGGACGACCTCGTCGTCGGTGAGGGTCTGGTCGTYGGGCAGCCAGTCGAGCCCCTCGGCCGGCATGCAGTAGGAGCACCGCAGGTTGCAGCGGTCGGTGAGGGAGACGCGYAGGTCGGTCGCGACACGACCGTAGGCGTCCGCGAGGGGGAGCATCCGGGTCGTCACCTGGCCAGTCTAGGTGGTGGGCGGTCCCGGGGCCCCGCCACGGACCCGGTCACCGCCTTTCGGGCGGACTCGCCGACGGCGGGTGCGGGGGCGCCGGATAGCCTCGACGCGTGCGCCGGTTCCGCTTCCTGCTCAGCAGACGCTGGGTGCTCTTCCTGCTCACCGTCGTCGCGCTCGCGTGGGTGGCGTGGCGTCTCGGGGAGTGGCAGTTCCACCGCCTGGACGACCGCAAGGACCGCAACGCCGTCATCCAGCGCAACGAGACGCAGGACCCGGTGCCCGTCACCGACGTGATGGGCGTCGACCGCCCGCTCACGACCGACGACGAGTGGACGCGGGTCACCGCGACCGGCACGTACGACGCCGACTCCACCGTCGTCGTCCGCTACCGCACCCGCGACGGCTCCTCCGGGGTCGACGTGGTGGTCCCGCTGGTGCTCACCGACGGGACCAGCCTGCTGGTCGACCGCGGCTGGTTCGCCACCGACAACCGCGGGACGACGCCCGAGGACGTCCCCGCTCCCCCGGCGGGCGAGGTGGAGGTCGAGGGCTGGGTCCGCCTCGACGCCACCGGAGACAGCACCCAGGTGACCGACCGGTCCACGCGGTCGATCAGCAGCGCTGAGATCGGGCCCGCGATCGACCAGGACGTGCTCACCGGCTTCGTCGACATCCGCTCGGAGTCACCCGAGGCCGCGCAGCCGCTGGCCGCCGCGGAGCTGCCCGAGCTGAACAACGGACCGCACTTCTTCTACGGGCTCCAGTGGTGGTTCTTCGGCGTGCTCGCCCTCTTCGGCTTCTGCTACCTGGTGTACGACGAGGCGCGCGGCGGCCGCGGTCCCGTGCGCGGGTCGCGGCGTCGTCCGCCCGATCCTCAGAGCGCCCGCAGCATGCCACCGTCGACGGGGAGCATGACGCCGTTGACGAACGACGCGGCCGGGGAGAGCAGGAAGGCCGCAGCCCGACCGAACTCCTCCGGCTCGCCGTAGCGCCGTAGCGGGATCGTCGCCTCGGCGGCCGCCCGGGCCCGCGCCGCGTCACCCGACAGGGCGTCCAGCTCGGCGACCCGCTCGGTGGACACCCGGCCCGGCAGCAGCCCGTTGACCCGGACGCCTCGCGGTCCGAGCTCGTCGGACAGGGTCTTGGCGACCATGGCCAGCCCGGGCCGCAGCCCGTTGGAGATGGCCATGTCGGCGAGCGGCGCCCGGACGCTCGAGCTCAGCACCAGGGCCAATGACCCGCCGTCGCCGAGCGCGGCCCCGATCTCGCGGGACAGCCGCACCGCGCCGAGGAAGACCGAGCCGAACGCGGTGGTCCACTGCTCGTCGGTCATGTCGGTGACCGGACCCTTGGGGGGCCCGCCGACCGAGATCAGGGCGCCGTCGAGACGGCCCCAGCGATCCTGGGCCGCGGCGATCAACCGGCCCGGGGTGCCCGGGTCCGCGTTGTCGGCCTCCACGGTCGCGGCGGCATCGCCGAGGTCGGCGGCCGCGGACTCGAGGGAGGCGGCCGAGCGGCCGGAGAGGACGACGCGGGCGCCCTCCGCGACCAGGCAGTCGGCGGTGGCGCGGCCCAGGCCCCGGGCTCCCCCGGTCACGACGAAGACGCGATCCGTGAGTGACAGGTCCATGGCGTGACCCTAGACGGGGGCCGCATCCTCGCGGAACTGCGTGGCGTACAGGTCGGCGTACAGCCCGCCCTCGGCGAGCAGCGAGGTGTGGGTGCCGGACTGCACGACCCGGCCACCGTCCAGCACCAGGATCTGGTCGGCGTTGCGGACCGTGGACAGGCGGTGCGCGATGACCAGGGAGGTGCGCTCCTCGAGCGCCGCGTCGAGGGCACGCTGGACCGCGGCCTCCGACTCGCTGTCGAGGTGGGCGGTCGCCTCGTCGAGCACCACGATGGACGGCGACTTGAGCAGCAGCCGGGCGATGGCCAGCCGCTGCCGCTCGCCGCCGGACAGGCGGTAGCCGCGGTCCCCGACCACGGTGTCGAGGCCGTCGGGCAGCCCGCGCACCAGGGTGCCCACCTGGGCCGCCTCGAGGGCCTCCCAGATCTCCGCGTCACCCGCGCCCGGACGGGCGTAGACGAGGTTGGCGCGGATGGTGTCGTGGAACATGTGGGCGTCCTGGGTGACGTAGCCGACCGCGTCCTCCAGCGAGTCCARGGTGACGTCGCGGACGTCCTGGCCGCCGACTCGCACGACGCCGGACGTGGCGTCGTACAGACGGGCGACGAGGTGCGTGACCGTCGTCTTGCCGGCGCCGGACGGGCCGACCAGCGCCACCATCTGACCGGGCGCGGCGGTGAAGGAGACGCCGCTGAGGACCTCGCCGCTGTCGCGGGACTCGAGCCGGGCGACGTTCTCCAGGGACGCCAGCGACACCTCGTCGGCGCCCGGGTAGGAGAAGGACACGTCGTCGAACTCGAGCTGCGAGGCCGTGCGGGGCAGCACGACGGCGTCGGGCTTCTCGGCGACCAGCGACGGCAGGTCCAGCACCTCGAAGACCCGCTCGAAGCTGACCAGTGCCGTCATCACGTCGATGCGGACGTTGGAGAGTCCCTGGAGGGGGCCGAGCAGGCGCAGCAGCAGCGTTGCGAGGGCGAAGAGCGTGCCGACGGTCAGCGCGTCGTCCAGGGCCAGGTGGCCACCGACGCCGTAGACCAGTGCGGTGGCGAGCGCTGGGACGAGCATCATCGCGGCGCCGAAGATGCGGGTGATCAGGGAGATCCGCACGCCCAGGTCGCGGACGACTCCGGCCTTGGTGGCGAAGACCGCGTCCTCCTCGTCGCGACGGCCGAAGAGCTTGAGGAGCATGGCCCCGCCGACGTTGAAGCGCTCCGTCATGGCGTTGCCGAGATCGGCGTTGCCGTCCATCTGGTTGCGGGTCAGGCCGGCCAGCTTGGTGCCGACGACCCGTGAGGTGAGGAGCAGGATCGGGAAGAGCAGCAGGCACAGCAGGGTGACCTGCCAGCTCAGGGCGAGCATCGCGATGCCCACCACGACGACCGAGATCGAGTTGGAGACCGTGCTCGACAGGGTCGAGGTGAAGGCCCGCTGGGCGCCGATGACGTCGTTGTTGAGCCGGGACACCAGCGCACCCGTCTGGGTGCGGGTGAAGAACGCCAGGCTCTGGCGCTGCACGTGGCCGAAGACCTGCGTGCGCAGGTCGAAGATCAGGCCCTCGCCGATACGGGAGGAGAACCAGCCGCCCACCACCGCGAGGGCCGCACTGACCACTGCGACGCCGGCCATGGCCAGGGCGAGGAGGGTGACCAGGGTGCCGTCGTCGCCGTTGATGCCGTCGTCCACGAGGCGCTGCACGAGCAGCGGGTTGACCACCACGAGGCAGGCGTCGATCACCGTGAGGAGCAGGAACACCGCGATCAACCGACGGTGCGGGCGCGCGAAGGACAGCACCCGGCGCACGGTCTGGCGGCTCACGCCGCGCGGCACCTCCGACCGGTCCGTACGCATGTGGCGGAAGGCCGCGCCGCGTCCGGCACCACCCATCATCGACATGTGACCTCCTCGGCCGTCCTCACGCGAGCGACACGAGGTCGAGGTACCCCTCGTTCCACAGGTCCTCGTCCCCGTCGGGGAGCAGCAGCACCCGGTCGGGCTCGAGGGCCCGCACGGCCCCCTCGTCGTGGGTGACGAGGATGATCGCTCCCTCGTAGGAACGGATCGCGGCCAGCACTTCTTCCCGCGACGCCGGGTCGAGGTTGTTGGTGGGCTCGTCGAGCAGCAGCACGTTGGCGCTGGAGACCACGAGGGCGGCCAGGGCCAGACGGGTCTTCTCGCCACCCGACAGCACGGCCGCGGACTTGTGCGCGTCGTCACCGGAGAAGAGGAAGGAGCCGAGCACGCTGCGCGCCTCGCTGTCGGTGAGCTGGGGGGCGGCCGACTGCATGTTCTGGAGCACCGTGCGGCTGGTGTCGAGGGTCTCGTGCTCCTGGGCGTAGTAGCCGATCTTGAGGCCGTGGCCGGGCAGCACCCGACCGGTGTCGGCCTGGTCGACGCCGGCCAGGATCCGCAGCATGGTGGTCTTGCCGGCGCCGTTGAGGCCCAGGATCACCACGCGCGAGCCCTTGTCGATGGCCAGGTCCACGTCGGTGAAGACCTCGAGCGAGCCGTAGGACTTCGACAGCTCCTCGCCGGTGATCGGGGTCTTGCCGCACGGAGCGGGGGCGGGGAACTTGATCCGCGCCACCTTGTCGGAGGCACGCTCGCCCTCGAGTCCCGCCACCATCTTCTCCGCGCGCTTGAGCATCGACTGCGCGGCGGTGGCCTTGGAGGCCTTGGCCCGCATCTTGTTGGCCTGGTCGGTGAGGGTCTTGGCCTTGCTCTCGGCGTTGGAGCGCTCACGCTTGCGTCGCCGCTCATCGGTCTCGCGCTGGGTGAGGTAGTTCTTCCAGCCCATGTTGTAGACGTCGATGACCCCGCGGTTGGCGTCGAGGTGCATGACCTTGTTGACCGTCGCCTCGAGCAGGGCGTTGTCGTGGCTGATCACGATGAGCCCGCCGCGGTGGGACGAGAGGAACCCGCGCAGCCACACGATCGAGTCGGCGTCGAGGTGGTTGGTGGGCTCGTCGAGGAGCAGCGTCTCGGCACCGGAGAAGAGGATGCGGGCCAGCTCGACCCGGCGGCGCTGGCCACCGGAGAGCGTCTTGAGGGGCTGGTCGAGGAGTCGCGTCTCGATGCCGAGGCTGCTGGCGATCTGGGCGGCCTCGGACTCCGCGGCGTAGCCGCCGCCCGCGTGCAGCTCGGCGTCCGCCCGCGTCCAGCGCTTCATGCCGCGCTCGTGGACGGCGGGGTCCTCGGACGCCATGTCGACCTCGGCGTCGCGCATGCGGCGTACGACGTCGTCCAGACCGCGCGCGGACAGGATCCGCTCGCGGGCCAGCACCTCGGGGTTGCCGATGCGCGGGTCCTGCGGCAGGTAGCCGACCTCACCGTTGGACAGCACCGTCCCGGAGGCCGGCTGGGCCTCGCCGGCGAGGATCTTGGTGAGGGTGGTCTTGCCGGCGCCGTTGCGGCCGACGAGGCCGACCTTGTCCCCTGCGGCGATGCGGAAGCTGACGTTCTCCATGAGGAGGCGAGCGCCCGCGCGGACCTCGAGCTGCTGGGCGGTGATCATCGCTGGCAAGTGTACGGAGACCGGACCCACCCCTAGGAATCGGCGGTCACGCGCGATCGGCACGGAGCGGGTTAACCTGCCCCTCGGTCCTCCCCCTGCTCCGTCGAAAGGCACTCCACATGCGGTTCAACCCGAAGGCTGACATCAGCAGGGGTCGCGTCGGCGACGCCGGCCGCGGCGGAGGTGGCGGTGGCGGCGGCCCGATGCGCATCCCGATGCCCGGCGGCACCAAGGCCGGCGGCGGCATCGGCGGCATCCTGGTGATCATCCTGTTCCTCGTGCTCACCCAGTGCATGGGCGGCGGCGGTGGCACCACCACGGGTGTGGACCCGTCCGGCCAGGGCGGCAACCCCTCGGGCCTGGACGAGGACAGCGACCGCTACGCCAACTGCAAGACCGGCGCCGACGCCAACGACGACGTCGACTGCGCCCGCAAGGCCGTGGCCTTCTCCCTCGAGCAGTACTGGGCCAAGACCCTTCCCGAGCAGGGCGGCACCGAGTTCACCCCGGCGCAGATCGTCACCTTCAGCGGCGGCATCAACACCGGCTGCGGCCAGGCCACCTCGCAGGTCGGACCCTTCTACTGCCCGGCCGATCAGCAGGTCTACCTCGACACGACCTTCTTCTCCGACGTCCTCGAGGGCCAGCTCGGCGGCCAGGGCGGCGACTTCGTCGAGCCCTACGTCCTCGGCCACGAGTACGGCCACCACATCCAGAACCTGCTCGGCACCATGGGCAAGGTCCGCACCCAGCAGGGCCCCGAGTCCGACGCCGTGCGCCTCGAGCTCCAGGCCGACTGCTACGCCGGCATGTGGACCCGGGACGCGAGTGACGGCGACGGCATCCTCGCCGACCTCGACGAGGGCGACATCAACGAGGCCATCGACTCGGCCAAGACCGTCGGCGACGACCGGATCCAGCAGAAGTCGGGCCAGCGGGTCGACCCCGAGGGCTGGACCCACGGGTCGTCCGAGCAGCGGGTGCGCTGGTTCACCACGTCACGGACTACCCGGCCGCCCGGCCCGATCTCAGCCGAGCAGGGCCTCGATCTGGGTCACCTGCCGCTGCATGGCCATGATGTACGGCGCGACGGCGGGGTGGCGGAACTTGCCGGCGAGCGCACCCTCCCCGTCCGCGACCCGGCTGAGCGCCCAGTCGACGCGGGTCAGCGCCGTGTAGACGGCCGTCACCCGGGCGCCGAGCTCGGCCTCCTCGCGGGTCGCGAGGTCGCCGGGGAGCCCCCCGAGGTAGGCGTCGAGCAACGGCTCGAAGCCCTCGCGCGAGGACAACGACAGGTAGCCCAGGTCGGCGCCGACCGGCCCGGTGCCCAGGTGCGACCAGTCGATCGCCACCGCATCGTCCCCGTGCCGGACCGGGACGTTCGCCGCCACGGGGTCACCGTGCTGGGCCACGCGCGGCAGGTCGTCGCACCGCGACAGCCACATCTCGCGGCGGCTCCACAGGTGCTCAGCGATGTCCGCGGTCGGCGTGCGCGCCAGGGTGAGCCACCCGCCACGCCGCTCGACGAGCCCCAGCCGGGTGCGCAGCTGCCCCGTCGCCACCCACGGCTCGTGCCCGAGGTCGATACCGGCGAAGCGGCCGAGGCCGCGGGCGATGAAGAGTCCCCCGGGTGTCTCGCCCGCCACCCGCTCGTGGACGACCGTCACTCCGTCGTCGTCCTCCTCGATATGCACGACGGGGGCCTCCCGCAGCCCGGGCGTGCGGCGTACGACGCCCGACATCGCCACGTCGGCGGCCCGCCGCCAGTAGTTGGCGTCGTGGGGATCGCGCAGTCCGGGCGGGTCGGCCGGATCCGGAGCGGCCAGGCGCTTGACGACGACCTCACGCCCGTCCTCCACCGCGGACCACACCCCGAACGTGGACGGTCCGGCGCCCGCGAGGCGCTGCCAACCGGGCTCGGGCTGCCACATGGCGAGGACGCTAGCCGATGTCGCGGCTGCGGAAGCGCAACCAGGCGACGAGCAGCGACGCGGCCGCCAGGCCGGTCATCACCAGCTCGGGCCGCCACACGAACGCCTCCGCGGGGTACTTCGGCACGTGGTGGTACGGCGACAGCCCGATGACCCACTCCGGCAGCCGCAACGTCTCCCCCACCTGGCCCACGGTCACGAAGGCCGCGAGCAGCCCCCACCCGGCGATGGCCCACCGGCTCCGCAGCGTCAGCAGCACCAGGCCCAGCCCGAGCACCAGCCAGACGGCGGGGGCCTGGACGAGCGCCGCCCACATCGCGTCGACGCCGTCGCCCCGACCGACCGCGGTGGCGGTCCCCGATACCAGGAGCAGCCAGGTGGTCCCGACCAGGGCCAGCCCGCCCACCGCCAGCAGGACCCGGTCGCGGGTCGTCGCCGTCGCGAGCACGGTCTCGGTCCGACCGGCGTGCTCGTCGGCAGCGGCACGGGTGATGGCGGCGATCCCGAAGCAGGTGATCACCACCGCGATCACCGAGGCCAGCGCGAAGACCAGCGCGTCCTGCAGGGCGCCGAGGCCGCCCATCGCCTCGATCACCGCACGGGCGTCCGCGGAGTCGAGCATCGCGCCGATGCTGGGCACGATCGAGCCCATCAGCACGCCCATCCCGGCGATGCCGACGGTCCAGCCGAGCAGGGCGGTCGACTGGTTGCGCCAGGCGAGGGCGACCGCGTCCCGCAGCCGCGGCGAGCCGTGGGCCGGTCCGGGCCGGTCCGGCAGCAGGCCGGCGCCCAGGTCGCGGTGGCGTCGCAGGACGACCGCGGCGAGGACCAGCCCGCCCGCCAGCAGCGGGTAGAGGAGGAGGACCCACACGCGCGGCTCCGACCAGGCGCTCAGCCGGGTCCCCCACCCGAAGGGGCTCAGCCAGCCCAGCCACCCCACCGTCGTGTCACCCACCGCGCGAAGCAGGTAGAGCGCCCCGATGGTTCCCGAGGCCACGAAGCCGACCGTGCGCGCGCTGCTGGAGACCTGGGCCGCCAGCAGCCCCACCGCGGCACCCACCAGACCGATCCCGGCCCAGGACGCCCCGAACAGCACGGACCCCGCCACCGGGAGGCCGCTCGCCACGTTGCCGACGCAGGCGAGCACACCCACGACGGCCGCCGCGGCCGCTGCCTCGACGAGCGCCGCGGCGACGGGCGCGTCTGCCCCCACGGCGGTGGCGCCGACCAGCTCGGCCCGCCCGCTCTCCTCCTCCACGCGGGTGTGCCGGCGGACCAGCACGACGCCCAGGAAGGCCACGAAGACGGCGTACAGGACCGTCATCTTGGCCATCGCCAGCTCCCCCGCGCTCGACGGGTCGAGGATCGGGCCGTAGAGCGCGACGAGCGCCGGGCTGGCGTTGATCGCCTCCGCCGCGGAGACCCGATCGGCCGGGTCGGCGTACAGGCTGGCGGTGCCCGCCGCGCTCGCCACCACCATCGCGGCCAGGACGACCACCCACGAGGTGAGCAGCAGCCGGTCGCGCCGCAACGCGAAGCGGACCAGCAGCCCGGTACCCCGCAGCCGGTCGGTCACCGGGGGCTCCGGTAGGCGTCGAGGAAGAGCTCCTCGAGGGTCGGCGGGGTGCTGGTCAGGGAGACGACGCCGGCGTCGTGCAGCGCCGCGAGCAGCGGCGGGAGTCCGGCCGGGTCCACCGCGCACGTCACGACCCGCCCGTCGGCGACGACCTCGTGGACGCCCGGCACCGACGCCAGGTCGGGCACGACCCCCGACACCTCCGCCCGGACCCGGTTGCGTCGCAGGTGTCGCAGGTCGGCGAGCGTCCCGCTCTCCACCGTGCGGCCCTCGCGGATGATGGTGACCCGGTCCGCCAGGCGCTCGACCTCGCTGAGGATGTGGCTGGACAGCAGCACCGTGGTGCCGGCGTCCTTGTGCTCGGCGAGGCACTCGTTGAAGACCTGCTCCATGAGGGGGTCGAGTCCCGAGGTGGGCTCGTCGAGCACCAGCAGGTCGACGGGTGCGGCGAAGGCCGCCACGAGGGCGACCTTCTGCCGGTTGCCCTTGGAGTAGGCACGCCCCTTCCTGGTCGGGTCCAGCCCGAAGCGCTCGAGCAGCTCCTCGCGGCGGCTGTCGGCCGGCCGGACCCCGCGCATGCGGAGCAGCAGGTCGATCGTCTCCCCGCCCGAGAGGTTGGGCCACAGGCTCACGTCGCCGGGGACGTAGGCGAGCCTGCCGTGGATCTCGCTGGCGTCGCGCCACGGATCCAGCCCGAAGACCGTGGCCGACCCGCCGTCGATCCGCAGCAGCCCGAGCAGCACACGCAGGGTCGTGGACTTGCCGGCGCCGTTGGGCCCCAGGAAGCCGTGGACCTCTCCGGGCCCCACGGTCAGGTCCAGCTCGTCGAGGGCGCGGACGGTGCCGAAGGTCTTGACGAGGTCATGGATCTCGATCGGGTTCCCCACGCGCCGAGCGTAGTCCCGCGCGGGACTCCCGCATCAGGCGTTGGTGACGTCCACCGTGAGCGCCTGGGCGTCGGCGATCGCCTGGTCGAGCACCGCCCGGCGCGGGTCGGGCACGGCCAGCCAAGGCTCCACGACCCGCATGCCCGCCAGCCGGGGGTCGCCGAGCACCTCGTCGACGGCGGTCCGGTCTCCCCCGGCGACGAGCGGCCCGGCGCGCAGGATGCGGGCCGCGTGGTCGGCGGCCGCCTCGTAGGCCTGGCGCGCCTGGTTGTCGCGCCGTCGCGCGAAGCGCTGCTGGCTCTGCCCGCCGGCCTTGGTCCGCCCCTGGACGTGGCGCTGCCCGATCTTGTGCTCGACCATCCGTGGCCCCTCCATGCGGGCCACGGCGAAGCCGCCCTTGCGCACCAGCAGCACGCCCCACCGGTCGGCGGGCGTGGCCGCGGCGCGCAGCCCGGCGATGTCGGGGACGCCGTCGTACGCCGTGGCGAGAGGAAGCCGGGCGACGAACGACGAGCCGTCGTCGGCGTCACCGCGCAGCGCACCGTCCGCGACGGCGTACGACGTCGTCCCGTGGCGGGCGACGAAGTTGTCGGCCCAGCGCTCGAGGCGCGCGGGCGGGACCAGGACGACGGGCACGGCTCAGAGGAAGTCGAGCGGGTCGAACTCGTCGATGGGGATGACGCGGACGCGCGGGAGCGAGGAGGTGAAGGCACCGACGTCGTGCTCGAGGTCGATGATCCGCAGGCCGGGCAGTCCTCGGAAGGCCCCGTTGACGAACTCGCTGAACCCGACGACGCCGACCTGCCGGCTGCCGTCGCACAGGCGGGAGACCTGCTCGACGAAGTCCCCGTCGTGGCTGACCAGCATCACGTCGGCGTCGCGCTCGACGAGCGCATCCGCCGTGYGCTGGATGGCGATGTCGACCACCTTGCCCGCGCCGCTCAGCGGGACGGGCTTGAAGCCGATCGCGATGAGGGCCTGGACGAAGGTGGTCGGCAGCTCCGAGCCGACGGCGAGGAAGAAGAGGCCGACGACGTCCTGGTCGAAGGCCCGCTCGGTCCACTCCAGCAGTCGGTCCCACCGCGGCCGCTCCTCGGGACGCGGCCGGCGGCCGAGGATCGAGTTGCCGAGGGTGGCGTCGATGTTCTCGCCGTCGACGAGGAGGTACGTCGTCCGCCCGGCCATGGTCAGGCGCCGCCCTGGTAGACGACCCGGAAGTGCTCGCGCACCTCGTCGCCGTCGACCTCGACGCTGCTGACCTCGAGGAGCGCCCGCGGACGCCCCTCGGCGTCGCACAGGATGGAGAGCACGCCCTCCTCGGGCGGCGTGCCCCCGTGGTCGGCGAGCGACGCGGTCGTCGTGCCCTCCTCGTCGGCCAGCGCGGCCGCCACGAACGCGTCGGCCTCCGCCGCCTCGGTGCCGAAGGACCAGGCCGGCGGCGGGACCGACTCGAGCGGCGTCGGACCGAAGTACGACGGCGCCGCGTTGAGCTTGGCGTGCATGCGAGCGACGTTCCAGAAGGCGCGGACCTCCGGGTGGTCCGGCTCGGTCACGGTCACGTCTGGCTCGCTCATGACCGGAGCCTAGCCGGACGGCCGCCCGGGCCGCGGTGCCTCCCGGGTCGCGCCGACCCGCGCCTCAGACGTTGAAGCCGAGGGCGCGCAGCTGCTCGCGTCCGTCGTCGGTGATCTTGTCCGGACCCCACGGCGGCATCCAGACCCAGTTGATGGCCACGTCGTTGACGAGACCCTCCAGGGCGGAGTTGGTCTGGTCCTGGATCACGTCGGTCARCGGGCAGGCCGCCGACGTCAGGGTCATGTCGATGACGGCGTTGTGGCCCTCGTCGACGTGCACGCCGTAGACCAGGCCGAGGTCGACGACGTTGATGCCCAGCTCGGGGTCGACGACGTCCTTCATAGCCTCGGTGACGTCGTCGACGGTCACGGTGCTGCTGGCGCTGGTGCCGGGCGCGCCGCCGGCGGCGGGGACGTCGGGCAGGTCGCCATGGTCGACGGGGTGGTCGACGGGGTGGTCGACGGGGTGGTGGGCGGGGTGCTCCAGGGCACCGGTGCTGTCGTTGGTCATGCCTTCTCCTTCTCGAGACTCTGTGCGGTCGCGTCCTTCCACGCCATCCAGGACAGGAGGGCGCACTTGACGCGGGCGGGGAACTTGGCGACCCCGGCGAACGCGATGCCGTCCTCGAGGACGTCCTCGTCGGGCTCGACCTGTCCCTTGCCCTGCATCAGCTCGAGGAACGTCTGGTGGATCGTCATCGCCTCGTCGACGGACCTGCCGATGACCAGGTCGGTCATCACCGATGCCGAGGCCTGCGAGATCGAGCAGCCCATGGCGTCGTACGACACGTCGGAGACGACGCCGTCGGCGAGGTGCACGCGCAGCGTCAGCTCGTCGCCGCAGGTGGGGTTGACGTGGTGCACCTCCGCCTCGTACGGGTCGCGCAGACCCGCGTGGTGGGGGTGCTTGTAGTGGTCCAGGATGATCTCCTGGTAGAGCGAGTCGAGGTCCATCTACTCCCCCAGCTTGAAGTAGGAACGGGTCCGGTTGAGGCCGTCGACGAGGGCGTCGATCTCGGCC
>NZ_JBFUMD010000055.1:0-12016 GCF_054049555.1 Nocardioides sp. P5_C9_2 | reverse complement strand
CGCGACACCGCCGCCGCCTCGCGCTCGACGAGGGCCACGCCGGACGCCGGGTCGCGCAGCCCCGTCACCTCCACCTCACCCACGGCGCGCCCGTCGAGCACCCCGGCGAGCCCGCCGACGTGGTCGTCGTGGAAGTGGGTCAGCACGACCAGGGGCACCGACGTGATCTCGAGGCGGCGGAGGCAGTCGTCCATGAGCACCGGGTCCGGGCCGGCGTCGACCACGACGCCGGCGCCCGGTCCCGCCCGCAGCACCAGGCCGTCGCCCTGGCCGACGTCGCACATGGCCAGGACCCAGTCGTCGGGCGGCCACCCCGGCGACGGTGGCCGGGTCAGCACCGTCACGACCAGCAGCACCGAGCAGCCGATGCCCGCGCTCCGGTGGCGCAGGATCCGGGGCGCCGCCACGACCGCCACCCCGCACAGCGCGGTCACGAGCACCAGGGCCATCGGCCCGGTCCCCCACGTGACCGACGCCGTCGGCAGGGCCGCACCGCGCCGGGCGACCACGACGATCCAGCCCACCGACCAGGCGGCCGGGGCGGCCACCACCTGGCCCAGGGGTGTCCACACCAGCCCGACCAACCCACCCGCCAGGCCGAGCACCGTGGCCGGGGCGATGGCCGGCGCGGCCAGCAGGTTGGCGAGGACCGCCACCAGGCTGATCTGGCCGGACAGCGCCGTGACCACGGGGGTGCACGCGACCTGCGCCGCCAGCGGCACCGAGACCGCCTCGGCGGCCCATCGCGGCAACCACTCCGTCAGCGCGTCCCGCCAGCCCGGTGCCAGGAACAGGATGCCCGCGGTCGCCAGCACGGACAGCGCGAAGCCGGCGGAGACGGCGAGACCGGGCACCACGAGCAACAGCGCCAGCACCGCCACGCCCAGGCACCGCGACCCGCGCTCGCGTCCGTTGCTGCCCATCCCCACCAGCGCGACCGTGCCCATCGCCGCCGCCCGCACCACGCTCGGCTCGGTGCGGGCGATGAGCACGAAGCCGACGATGCCGGCCGCGGCGACGACGTACGTCCAGCGGCCCCGCACCCCCAGCCACCGCGCCACGACGAGCAGGAAGCCGACCAGCAGGGTGAGGTTGGTGCCACTGACCGCCAGGAGGTGGGTCAGCCCGGTGGTGCGGAAGTCGTCGGCGAGCGCGGGGTCGAGCCCGCTGTCGTCCCCCACCACCAGCGCCGGCACCAGCTCCCGGGGATGCTCGGCACGCGGCGCGACGGACTCCCGGATCGAGTGCCGCACGGCCGCGGCACCCCGCCACCAGAAGTCGGGCCCCTCCACCACCTCGGGCCGACCTCGCACGCTCAGCAGCGCGGCCGCGCCGTCGTCCGCGGGCGCCAGCCGCCCCGACACCCGGACCCGCTCCCCCAGGGCGACCTCGAGCCAGTCCTCGTCGGCCAGCACGACCACCGGGCTGCGCACGGAGTACGCCGTGCCCCGACCCGCGACCCTGCGCACGTCGCCCCGCACCACCACGACGTCCCCGAAGCGGCCCTGGCTGACCCGGGGGTCGCTGGTGACCACCAACTCCACCGTCACCACGGCCCGCTGGGCGGCCAGGTCGTGCACCGGGCCCGCCGTCACGCCACCGGTGTGCAGGAGAGCGACCCCGGCCACAGCCGCCCCGGCCAGCGCGGCGCCCACGGCGGCCCCCTGCCGGCTGAGGAGGGCAGCGACGAGGGCCAGCACCACCAGCACGGCCGTCGCCCATGCGGGCAGCACGGCGGCCGCGAGCCCGCCCAGCCACGCCCCCGCCCCGAGCAGCGGGGTCCGGAGATCTCGCACCTCCGGCTCAGATCGTCACGTGGGGAGCGATCTGCGCCAGGGTCGCGTCTCCGATCCCGTCCACCTCGAGCAGCTCCTCGACGGCCGAGAACCCGCCGTGCTGGTCGCGCCAGGCGATGATGGCGCCCGCCGTCACCGGCCCCACTCCGGGCAACGTCTCGAGCGTCACGGGGTCGGCGGTGTTGAGGTTGACGAGGGCACCGCCCGTCGAGGCGCCCGGGTCACCGACCGTCGCAGGGACCCCCGGCGGGGCGGCCACCCCGACCAGGATCTGCTCCCCGTCGACCAGCGGGCGGGCGAGGTTGAGCGCGGTCAGGTCGACCCCCCGGCGCGCGCCACCGGCCGCCTCCAGGGCATCCACCACGCGCGAACCAGGCGGCAGCACGGCGATCCCGGGTCGCCGCACCCGGCCGGCCACGTCGACCGYGAGCTCGGCCGAGGACGGGGTTGCGACGCCCCCCGACGCCACACCCCCCGACGTGGCCGAGCCCGGTGCGTCCACCGGCTCACTCGCGCCGAAGGCCACCGAGCCGTCGGGACCGGCGGCCGGCACGTCCGCCAGCGGCTCGGAGACCGGTGCGAGCGGGGCCACCGCCACCGGCTCGGCCTGGCCGCGGATCACCAGCCAGGCCGCGACGCCGACCCCCACCGCCACCAGGACCGCCACCACCGCGAGGTGGGCGGGCGTCAGCCGCACCCGGTCGACGAGCCGGCGCGAGGCGTGTCGTCCCGGCACCGGGACCACCGGCACCTCGGACGGCTCCTCCCAGGGCGCCGGCGGCGGCTCCGGGCGGATCCGGGTGTGCTGGTGCCCGGGCACGGGGTCGCCGCGCACCGACGCCAGCTCGGCGCTCAGCGTCGCCAGCCGACGCGAGACGGCCTCGGCGTGCTCGGGTGAAGGGGGGCGACGTCGCATGCGTCGAACCTAGGAAGACGGGCAGGCGTGCGCCACCGGCGTACGCCTGCCTGTGGAGAACTGCGCCGGTCGTGGCGCCCGGGACGCCTCGTGGCCCGCCTCGCGGAGACGTCAGCGGGGTGCGACGCAGACCGCGACCATGCCCGGGCCCACGTGGGCGCCCAGGACGGCGCCGAGCTCAGCGCACCAGACCTCGCGGCCCTCGAGCTGGTCGGCGAGGCGCAGCGCCAGCCTGTCGGCCAGGGCCGCGGCCCGGTCGGGGCTGGCGAGGTGCGCGACGCACACGTCGACCGTCGAGCCGCCCGCCGCCTCCACCGCGAGGTCCTCCAGCCGGCTCAGGGCACGGGAGGCGGTCCGCACCCGCTCGAGGTTGGCGACCCTGCCCTCCTCGATGCACAGCAGCGGCTTGACCGACAGCGCCCCGCCCAGGATGGCGGCCGCGGCACCGATCCGGCCACCGCGTCGCAGGTACTCGAGGGTGTCCACGTAGAACAACGACGACGCCCCCGCCGCCCGGGCGCGGGCGACCTCCGCGGCCTCGGCGCCCGACGCGCCAGCGGCCAGCGCCTCGGCCGCCGACAGCGCCGCGAAGCCCGTGGCCACGCCCACCTGCCGGGAGTCGACGCAGTGGACCGGCACGTCCACCTGCTGCGCCGCGAGCTGGGCGGACTCGAACGTCCCGCTCATCTCCCCCGACAGGTGGATCGACACGATCTCGTCGGCGCCGCCGCGTGCCAGCCGCTCGTAGGCCTCGACCAGCGATGCGGGGGACGGTCGGGACGTGCTGACCGGCACGAAGTCGCGCAGGGCCTGCGCCACCCGCTCCGGCGTCGCGGACTCCGAGCCCTCGTCGTACACGTGGGCGCCGATGACCACCTGCAGCGGCACCACCACGATCCCCCGCTCCTCGGCCAGGTCGGCCGGGAGCGTGGCGGTCGAGTCGGTGACCACGACGACGGACATGGACCGAAGGCTAGTGGGTGGGACCCACCGCGCGGAGCCGAAGGTTGACGCGCACTCCCGTGGGTTCGCGCACGCTGCAACACGCGCCCACCCGCGGAATCACCGGGCAGCCGGTGATTCCGCGAGGGCGCGCTCACGCGTCAGACGACGATGTTGACCAGCTTGGGGGCGCGCACGACCACCTTGCGGACCTCGCGTCCGTCGATGGCGCGTACGACGCCCGCATCGGCCATCGCGGCCGCCTCCAGGTCGGCGTCGGTGATGTCGGGCGAGACCTCCAGGCGGGCCTTGACCTTGCCCTGGACCTGCACGACGGCCGTGACCGACTCCTCGACCAGCAGTGCCTCGTCGACCACGGGCCACCCGGCACGCGCGACGGTGGGCTGGTGGCCCAGCCGCTCCCACATCTCCTCCGCGGTGTACGGCGCGACCAGCGACAGCAGGACGGCCACCGCCTCGACGGCCTCGCGGACCGCCGGGTCGGCCCCGCCGGGACCCGAGTCGATCGCCTTGCGGGTAGCGTTGACCAGCTCCATGGTGCGGGCCACCATCACGTTGAAGCGGTGGGCCTCGACCAGGGTCTCCGCCTCGCGCAGGGTCTTGTGGGTCACCCGGCGCAGGGCCAGGTCGCCGCCGGCCGGGTCGGTCCCGGGGTCGCTGGTCACGTCGCCGCTCAGCCGCCACGCCCGCTGCAGGAAGCGCGCGGAGCCGCCGGGCGAGACGTCCGCCCAGTCGATGTTGTCCTCGGGCGGGCTGGCGAAGACCAGCGTCAGGCGGACGGCGTCGACGCCGAACTCCTCCAGCTGGGCGCCCAGGCTGACCCCGTTGCCCAGGGACTTGCTCATCTTGCGGCCGTTGTTGATGACCTTGCCCTGGGACAGGTAGGCCGAGAAGGGCTCGTCCCACCCGACCAGGCCCATGTCGCGCAGCGCCTTGGTGAAGAAGCGGGCGTACAGCAGGTGCAGCACGGCGTGCTCGTCGCCGCCGACGTACAGGTCGATCGGGCCCCACGCGTCGGCCAGCTCCTTGTCGAAGGCCTGGGTGTCGTCGTGCGGGGAGACGTAGCGGAAGAAGTACCAGGACGAGTCCACAAAGGTGTCCATGGTGTCGGTGTCGCGCTGGGCGGGCCCGCCACAGGTGGGGCAGGAGACGTTCACCCACTCGGCCGCGCCGCCCAGGGGCGAGGTGCCCTTGGGCTTCAGGTCGGCGCCACGCAGCTCGGGCAGCTCGACGGGCAGCTGGTCCTCGGGAACGGGCACCTCACCGTCGACCGGGCAGTGGATGATCGGGATCGGCGCGCCCCAGTAGCGCTGGCGCGACAGCAGCCAGTCGCGCAGCCGGAAGTTGATCGTCCCCCGGCCCAGGCCCTGGCGCTCCAGGTAGGCGATCGTCGTGGACTTGGCCTCGGCCACGCCCATCCCGGACAGGTCGATCTCGTCGTTGGCCGAGTTGATCGCCGGGCCGTCGCCGGTGAAGGCCTCGCCCTCCCAGTCCTCGGGCGGCTGCACGGTGCGCACGATCGGCAGGTCGAAGACCTGGGCGAACTCCCAGTCGCGCTGGTCCTGCCCGGGCACCGCCATGATCGCCCCGGTGCCGTAGTCGGCCAGCACGTAGTCCGCGGCGTACACGGGGATCCGGGTGCCGGTCAGCGGGTTGGTGGCGTGCACGCCCAGGAAGACGCCGGTCTTGGGCCGGTCGGTGGACAGCCGGTTGATCTCGGTCTCCTTGCGGACCTCGACCAGGTAGTCGTCCAGCGCCGGCCGCTGCTCGTCGGTCACCAGCTCGGAGGCCAGCGCCGCGTCGGCGGCCACCACCATGAACGTCGCGCCGAACAGCGTGTCGGGACGCGTCGTGTAGACGGTCAGCGCCTCCTCTCGACCCTCGACGACGAAGTCGACGTGGGCGCCCTCGGAGCGGCCGATCCAGTTGCGCTGGGAGTTGACGACCTTGTCCGACCACGTCGGCTGCAGGTCGTCCAGGCCGTCCAGCAGCTCCTGGGCGTAGGCGGTCGTGCGGAAGTACCACTGGGTCAGCTCGCGCTTGGTGACCTCCGCGCCGCAGCGCTCGCAGGCGCCGTCGACGACCTGCTCGTTGGCCAGCACGGTCTGGTCGTTGGGGCACCAGTTGACCGGGCTGTTCCTGCGGTAGGCCAGCCCCTTCTCGTGGAACTTCAGGAACAGCCACTGGGTCCACCGGTAGTACGACGGGTCCGAGGTGTTGAACCGGCGCGACCAGTCGAAGCTCACGCCGTACCGCTGGAAGGACTCCAGCTGGGTGGCGATGTTGTCGTAGGTGTAGTCGGCCGGGTGCGCGTCGTTGCGGAAGGCGGCGTTCTCGGCCGGCAGGCCGAAGGAGTCCCAGCCCATCGGGTTCATGACCTCGTAGCCCTGCTGCCACCAGTAGCGCGCGATGACGTCGTGCAGGGCGGTCACCTCGGCGTGGCCCATGTGCAGGTCACCGCTGGGGTAGGGGAACATTGTGAGCGCGTACTTCTTCTCGCGGGGGCTGTCGTCGTCGGCCCGGAAGGGCTGCAGGTCGTCCCACACCGCGCGCCACTTGGTCTCGGTGGCCTCGGTGTCGTAGGTCTCGCGCTCGTCGCTCATCGTGTGTTCCTTCGTGTCGTCCGTGCGGTGGTGCTGCTCCCCGACCGGTCCCGTCCGGGTCCGGGCATGAAAAAACCCCTCGCAGGGAGGGGTGGCCGCGCGACTCGTGGAGTCAGCGCGGCTGGCGAAGGAGCAGGGACTGCGTGCACATGCGGGACATCCTAGCGCCGTACGACGACCGGCGGCGACCCGGTTGTCGGGTCACCGCCGGTCGTGGGCGTGGCTCAGCGCACGAAGCGCGGCGTCATGGGCGGGTCCCACCACTCGCCGTTGTGGGCCTTGACGGCGCCGATCAGGTGCACCACGAAGGCGAAGACGAACGCGAGGCCGAAGGTCAGGAAACCGACGAGGACGAGCATCAGCGGGAACGAGACCAGCAGCACGATGCCGGTGATGATCTGCACGTTGAGCGAGTTGGCGGCGTGCTGGCGCACGAAGGGTCCGCGGTCCTTGTACATCAGGTAGATCACCAGCGACCCGATGAAGCCGAGCGTGCCCGCGGAGAGCACCATCGCGACGAGCGGGACCCAGTGCGCGGCGGACCCGAGGGTCCGCTCCTGGGCCGGCGAGATCGACGTCTGCGGCGCGCCGTAGTCGACCGGCGGCTGGTAGGCCGGCGGCTCGTAGGCCGGCCGGTCGCCGTACGGGTCGGACGGGTTCTGCGGTGACTGGCTCATGGTGACCTCCTGTGGTCTCTGTCCTCCACTCAACCACGCCGTCGGGCGGAATCCATCCCGAGTCAGGGGCGGACCAGGGTCGACTCAGGGGTCAGTGCGGGACGACCCCCCAAGAACTCCTTGACAGTAGGGCCGAGCGCGAGCGACGATGACTCCCCAACGACTGCTGGAGGGTCCACGTGGACGGCACGGACAAGGCCGCGATCTCGGCGCTGCGCTCGGTGGCGCACCCGGTGCGCCTGCGCATCCTCTCGATGCTCACCGCCCAGCCGATGAGTGCCGCAGAGGTCGCCCGCGAGCTCGACCTCACGCACGCCAACGCGTCGTACCACCTGCGGGTGCTGCACGACGCCGGTGAGCTCGTCGTCGAGAGCGAGGAGAAGATCCGCGGCGGCACCGCCAAGCGCTACCGGTACGTCGTGGGCGGCGACCCCGCACGCCCGTCCGGTCCCCCGACCGTCGAGGACGAGATCGCCTGGCAGCAGGCCACCCACTCCGAGATCGTGCGCCGGCTCGCCCAGCGCACGAAGGGACCCAGCAGCTCCTCGGACATCGAGACCTGGGTGACGCCCCAGACGTGGCGCGATGCCGTCGACATGGTGGCGGCCGCCATGACCCTCCTCCACGAGGAGGCGCGACCGCCACGGACCGAGGGCACCATCCACGTCAGCGCGTCCTCGCAGGCCTTCGTGATGGGAGACCCGTCATGAGCTGGGGCGACGCGCTCGCGCCCCTGCGCCGGCGCAACTTCGCGTGGTACTTCGCCTCGCGCCTCGTCAACACGCTCGGCACCATGATGGCCACCATCGCGCTGACCTTCGCAGTGCTGGACATCACCGACTCGGCCGCCGCGCTCGGCCAGGTGCTGGCCGCCCACACGATCCCGATGATCCTGCTGCTCCTGTGGGGCGGGGTCATCTCCGACCGGTTCCCCCGCACCCTGGTGCTCCAGGTCTCCAACGTCGCCTCGGCCGCGACGCAGGGCCTGATCGCGTTCCTCGTGCTGACCGGGCAGGCCGAGCTGTGGATGCTGATCTCGCTCTCGGCCGTCCACGGCGCGGTGTCGGCGATCTCCCTGCCGGCGATGGCCAGCGTGATGCCGCAGCTGGTGCCGCGCGAGCAGCTCCAGCCGGCCAACGCCCTGGTGGCCCTGACCCGCAACGGCCTCACCGTCATCGGCCCCACCGTCGGCGCCCTGCTCGTGGTGACCGCCGGCTCCGGCTGGGCGCTGGCCGTCGACGCCGTCACCTGGCTCCTGTCCGCGCTCCTCCTCGTCCCGGTGAAGATCCCCGCTCCGCCGGCCCGCGCCGAGCGGACCAGCACGCTCACCGAGCTCCGCGAGGGCTGGACGTTCTTCCGGGCGACCACCTGGCTGTGGATCGTCGTGCTCGGCTTCGGCTTCCTCAACGCCATCCACATCGGCGCGATCTTCACCCTCGGGCCCGTCGTCGCCGAGGACACCATCGGGCGGCAGGCCTGGGGCTACGTGCTCTCCGCGGAGGCGCTGGGACTGCTCGCCATGACCGTGGTGATGCTGCGCGTGCCGCTCCAGCGACCGCTCCTGTGGGGCATGGTCGGCTGCTCGGCGATGGCGGTCCCGATGCTGATGCTCGGGCTCGACCCTCACCTGGTCGCCCTGGTGGTGGCCGCCTTCATCGGCGGCGCCGGGATCGAGGTCTTCGGCATCGGCTGGAACCTCGCCATGCAGGAGAACATCGACGAGCGCATGCTCTCGCGCGCCTTCTCCTACGACATGCTGGGCTCCTACATCGCCATGCCCGTCGGCCAGCTCGCCTGGGGTCCCCTCGGGGCCGCCTTCGGCAACTCCCGCGTCCTGGTCGCCTCGGGCATCGCGTACGCCGCGATCTGCCTGCTCGTCCTCTGCTCGCGGTCCGTCCGGGACCTCCCCCGGCGTACGAGCGACGTCGAGGTCCCCGCGGCCGCTGGATAGGGTCGCGTCCATGACGACTCCCGAGATGTTCCGGCTCGACGACAAGGTCGCCATCGTGACCGGCGCCTCCAGCGGCCTGGGCGTGGCCTTCGCGCAGGGCCTGGCCGAGGCCGGCGCCGACCTGGTGCTCGGCGCCCGTCGTGCCGACCGTCTGGAGGAGACCGCCCAGCTGGTGCGCGACGCCGGCCGTCGCGTCCTCACGGTGCAGACCGACGTCGCCGACCCCGAGCAGTGCCAGGCACTCGTCGACGCCGCGATGTCGGAGTTCGGCCGCGTCGACGTGCTCGTCAACAACGCCGGCGCGGGCACGGCCGTCCCGGCCACCCGCGAGACGCCCGAGCAGTTCCGCTCGGTCATCGACGTCAACCTCAACGGCTGCTACTGGATGGCCCAGGCCTGCGGCCGGGTCATGCAGCCGGGCTCCTCGATCATCAACATCTCCTCGGTCCTCGGCATCACCACCGGCGGGCTCCCGCAGGCGGCCTACTCCGCGTCCAAGGCCGGCCTCAACGGCCTCACCCGCGACCTCGCCCAGCAGTGGACCGAGCGCAAGGGCATCCGGGTCAACTCGGTCGCTCCGGGGTTCTTCACGTCCGAGATGACCGACACCTACCCCGACGGCTACCTCGACCTGGCGATGCAGCGGGTGCCCGCCCGCCGCAAGGGCGACCCGGCCGAGCTGGCGGCCACGGTGGTCTTCCTCGCCTCCCCCGCCGCCGGCTACATCACCGGCCAGACGCTCCCGGTCGACGGTGGGATGACGATCGCCTGACGACCGTCGTCACAGCCAGGGCTCGCCCCGGACGACACCGTCGGTACGCCGCCCCGCGGCCGCCTCGTCCAGCCACCGCTGCTCCTCCCCGCGCTCGAAGGCGCCGGTCGCGCCCCAGCCGTTCAACGCCCGGGTGACGACCCGGTCACCCTCGCGCACGACGTACACCCCGCCGCTCAGCGCCAGCAGGAACGCGTCGTCGACGGTGGAGAGCAGGTCGGCCGAGCCGGTGTCGCAGGCGTCGCAGCCGCAGTCGGGCTGCCGGTCCAGGAGGTGGGTCGGCTCCCCCACGCCCACCAGCACGAACGCGTCGTCGACGTCCTGCATCGGCGCCCACCCGACCACGACGGGCACGGAGCCCTCCCGGCCCCGGAGCACCGTCACCCGGGTCGGACGCAGGTGCTGGTCGCCCACCCAGGCGATCTCGTCGGGCGGCACCGGGGTCGCCGAGCCCAGCCCGGCCGCCACGATCGCCTCCACCCAGGCATCGGCGCGCACCCCGAGCAGGCGGTAGCGCTCCGGGTCCTCGCAGCGGGAGTACTCCTCCTCGAGGGCGGGCTCGCCGCCCGGGTGCGGGTCCGGCCAGTCGCGGCGGTCGCCGCGCAGCCGGGCGAACTCTGCGTCGACGCCCGGGAGCAGTGCGGCCGCCCCGAACCGGCGCCGGTCCGGCACGACCGTCACCGCGACCTCGTCCAGGTGGAGCTGGGCGACCTCGGTCACCGGCAGCTCCAGCGCGAGCGACGTCGCGGGCCCCTCCCACGACGACGCCCTGTCCTGCCCCGCCTCCTCCACCGGCAGCAGGGTGAGGCCGACCCCGGCGGGGTCCCGGAAGACACGACGCGGCCAGTGGGACACGGCGGCGAACCCCAGGGCGAGGAGCAGGTCGGCGACCCGGTCGGGGTCGGGCGGGGTRAGCGTCACGTAGGACACCACGGGTCCGTCCGCGGGACCGGGTGCCATCGGCGTCGTCCACTCGATGAGGAACGGCAGGCCGGCGTCGTACGGCCCGGGGCCGACGTCAGACAGCCGCCACGCCACGGTGTCGCCGTCCGGGGTGAGGCGGGACCCCTTGGCGACCGGTTGCGGGTCGAAGCCCACGTCCAGCAGCGCCTCCCGCGCGACGTCGACGTCGTCGACCGCGACCGCCCACGCGATCGGCCCTGACGCCGACCGCACCCGGTCCAGCCACGGGTTGGACTCCTCATGGCCGGCGGCGATCAGCTCGACGTACGCCGCTCGCGGGCCGCGCACGAGCGCGTTGGCGGTCCCGACCGGGTGCGCGCCGCCGGGGACCGCCGCGATCCCCGCGCGGGTCCAGCGAGCGGCCGCCTCGTCGAGGTCGGCGACGGCGATGACGAGGTGGTCGAAGCGGGCAGCCATGCCGCGACCCTACGGTCGACGAGCGGGCTCAGATCCCCCGCGGGTCGTCGTCGAGGATGCCCTGCGCGGCGTCGGCGCCGGCCTGGGTGGGACCGCCCTTGAGGATGTACTCGAACCCCACCGCGACCATCGCTCCCGCCAGCGGTCCGACCAGGTAGATCCACCAGTCCGTGAGGTCGCCCGCGATCACCTCGGGCGCGAACGAGCGGGCCGGGTTCATCGACGCGCCGGTCACCGGTGCCGCCCAGACCGAGACCAGCCCGATGTAGCCACCCACGGCCAGCGCGCCGTTGAAGCCGATGTTCCGGGCGCCGGAGGCGGTCCCGAGGATGACGCTGACCAGGCCGAGGGTCAGCACCGCCTCGGTCACGACCGCGACCGTCAGGCTCACCTCCGTGGCCGGCTCGGTGGCACCGTTGATGATCCCGCCGTACATGGCCTCCAGGAACCAGGCGGCCAGCACCGCGCCCACGACCTGGGCGACGAGGTAGCCCGGCACCCGTCGCCAGGGGAAGTTGCCGCGCACGGCGAAGGCCAGGGTCACCGCCGGGTTCAGGTGCGCCCCGGAGATGGTGCCCATGAAGAAGATGATCGCCATCACCATGACCCCGGGCGCCAGGGCCTTCATGGCGAGCGTGAGGTCGGTGCCGTACGACGTCGCGCCGACCACGCCACCGCCGGCCGCGACCAGGACCAGCAGGAACGTCCCCCAGAGCTCGCTGAACAGCCGTCGGTACTCCAGCCCGGGGTTGGTGAACTCGACCTCCAGCCGCCGCATCCTCGCGGTGTGTCGGCTGAGCCAGGGAAGGAGCGGCTCCCCCTCCTCGGCGTGCGGCGATGCGTGCGTCATGGTCGTTCCACCTCCTGCGGGACACGTCCGTTCTACGTGCCTCGACAGGATCGCGGGTAGGGCCGTTCGGCCCGGAGTGGTCACCGCGAAATGCGATCAGGCCGGGCC
>NZ_JBFUMD010000054.1:0-12071 GCF_054049555.1 Nocardioides sp. P5_C9_2 | reverse complement strand
GGCGCAGCCCACGACCACGTCGAGGCGCCCGYGCCTGGCCACGACGTCCGCGACCACGCGGCGTACGGCGTCGTCGTCGGCCACGTCCACGGGCGCGACCGTGGTCGACGCGGCGCCGAGGTGGTCGCAGGCGGCGGCCACCCGCTCGAGCGCGACGGGACCCCGGGCGAGCAGCACCAGGTGGTCGCCCCGGCGCGCGGCCAGCTCCGCGGTCGCCTCGCCGATCCCGCTCGAGGCTCCGGTCACCAGCACCACCCGGGGCTCGCCGGTCATCGGCGCCGTTCGGCGATGTAGGCGAGGCGTCGCAGCGTCTCGGTGTTGCGCCACCTCAGGCTCATGCCCCGCACGGGCGGAGGCACGAGGGTCCCGGGACCGGAGACCGGCTCCTCGGTGATCCGGACCTCGGTCTCGGCCCCGACCGGCAGCAACCGGATGACGATCTCCGCCTCACCGAGCGGCCACCCGCGCGCCCGCAGCGTCAGCGAGTGCCCGGGGGTGGACTCGAGGACCTCGGTGTCGTCGTCGATCAGCAGCGGCCACACGCCCACCGAGTGGTGCAGCTGCTGCCCACCGCGGGCCATGAGTCGTCGACCTCGCGCATGCGGGAGGCCCCCACCACCCACACGGGGTAGACCCAGCCGTCGCACAGCACCTCCCAGACCTGCTCGGGTGTGGCGTGGACGAGACGTGTGTTCTCCGCCATGGCTGGCTCCTGTCGTGGGGACCCACCACGCTAACGACGTGACCCCGCCTCGCCCACCACCCCCAGGGGCCCTCCTCGCAGTCCCCCCAACCAGCACGCGCGGGGCTTTGCGAGGATGGGGACGATGCCCTACTTCGAGCGCACCGGCGAGACCTGCTGGACCCCCACCGAGCACGTGAGCGGCGCGTGGAACACCGCCGAGCAGCACGTGGCCCCCGCCCTGGGACTGCTGGCCCACGTCGTGGAGCAGGACCGGGACCGGCGCCGCGACGACGGCCTGCTCCTGTCCCGGCTGTCCTACGACATCCTGGGCACGCTGCCCATGGAGGAGGTCACCGTGGCGGTGCGCGTACGCCGCCCCGGGCGCACCATCGAGCTGGTCGAGGCCGAGGTGTCCCACGACGGTCGGCCCGGCGTGCTGCTGCGGGCATGGCTGCTGAGCGCGGGCGACACCGCGACCCTCGCCGGCACCGACCTCCCACCCCTGGCCGGTCCCGACACGATGGCGCCGTGGGACCCGACCACGGTGTGGCCCGGCGGGTTCATCGACTCCGTGGAGCTGCGCCGCGACCGGCAGGGTCCGGGTCGCGGCAGCTACTGGGTCCGCACCGACGTCCCGCTCCTCGACGAACCGGTCAGCCCCACCGCGCGCGCGGCGGGCCTGCTCGACATCGCCAACGGCATGGCCGTGCGCGCCGACCCGCGCGAGGTGGCGTTCCCCAACCTCGACCTCACCGCGCACCTGTTCCGTGCACCGGCGCCCGGCTGGCTGGGCTTCGACACGACCGTCTCGTTCGGGGCGGCCGGCCACGGCCTGACGAGCACCGTCCTCCACGACGGGACGGGACCGGTGGGCACGATCGCCCAGTCGCTCACCGTCCGTCCGCTGGGTCCCTGACGGGGCTGACGGGCGCCGCCGCGGGTCAGTCCTCGTCCGAGGACTCCTCGCCGTGGGTGCCCKGCCGCGGTGCCCACGGCAGCTCCTTGGCCGGTCGTACGACGATCAGCCGGTCGCCGCGGGCCAGCAGCGTGACGACCGGGTCGAAGTAGCGGTAGACCTTCTCGTCGCGGACCACCGAGATGACCTGGTCGGGCAGTGACTGCGGCTGCCGGCCGACCTCGCTGACCAGCAGGTCGCGCTCGGCGACCTCGAGGCCCTCGCCGTACGTCATCAGGTCCTCCATCACCGAGCCGAGCGTCGGCGACATCGAGGACAGGCCCAGCAGCCGGCCCACGGCGTCGGAGGAGGTGATGACGGAGTTGGCGCCCGACTGCTTCATCAGCGCCACGTTCTCCTGCTCGCGCACGGCCGCCACGATCCAGGCGTCGGGGTTGAGCTGGCGGACCGTCAGGGTCGCCAGCACGTTGGAGTCGTCGCGGTTGGTGGTGATGATGACCTGGCTGGCGGTCTGCACTCCCGCCCGTCGGAGGATCTCGCGACGGGTCGCGTCCCCGACGACGACCGCGAGCCCGTCGGCGTGGGCCTCCTCCATCGCCACCGGGCTAGGGTCCACCACCACGATGGCCTCCCGGTTCTGGCCGTTGTTGACGATGGTGTCGACGGCGCTGCGGCCCTTGGTGCCGTAGCCGACCACGACGACGTGCTCCTGCTCTCCCATGCTCTTCCTCCACCGGGCGACCCGGAAAATCTCGCGGCCCTGGGAGGCGAGGACCTCCAGGGTGGTCCCGATCAACAGCACCAGGAAGGCGATGCGGAGCGGGGTGATGATGAATGCGTTGATCAGCCGTGCGCCGTCCGAGACGGGCGCGATGTCGCCGTACCCGGTGGTGCTCAGGGTGACGGTCGTGTAGTAGATCGAGTCGATGAGGTTGACGCCGTAGAAGGGCGGGTCGTTGCCGTCGCGGTAGCCGTCCCGGTCGAGGTACACCAGCAGGACCGTCCCCACCAGGATGGCCAGCGCGAGCAGCAGTCGCCGCCCCAGCTCCCACCAGGGGGAACGGGCCGGGTCCGGGAGCGCGACCGTCGCACCGTGCATCGAGCTCGAGTGACGCGGGGGGAGGTCGGGCACGCTCAGGAGTCTTTCACGGTGATGCGCCCGCGCAGGCGCTGCACGAGCTCGTGCCGGGCGCGCGTCGTGCTGCCCTGCGGGTAGACGGTGTCGAAGGCCGCATTGACCGCCGCCCCGATGAGGACCGCGATGGCCAGCAGGTAGAGCCACAGCATCACCGCGATGGGGGCCGCGAGCGGGCCGTAGATCGACCTCGACTCCGCGGCCGTGACCGTGAGCACCCAGCGCAGCACGAAGGACCCGGCGATCCAGGCGACCAGCGAGAACGTCGCCCCGGGAAGGTTGAACGCCCAGTTGGTCCGCACCGGCACGGACACGTGGTAGAGCGTGGCCAGGAAGCAGATGCACAACAGCAGCACCAGCGGCCAGTAGAAGCTCATCAGGAACTCGAAGCGCTGCGGCAACCAGCGCTCCACCAGCGTCGGGCCGGCCACCACCAGCGGGATGCTCACCATCCCGGTGAGCATCGCCATCACGTACAGGACGAACGACAGCGCCCGGGTCTTGACGATCCCCCGGTGCCCGCCGAGGCCGTGCATGATCGTGATGGTGTCGACGAAGACGTTGAGCGCCCGGGACCCCGACCACAGCGCCAGCACGAAGCCGACCGAGATGACGTCGTACCGTCCGCCGTCGAGGACCGTGTCGATGGTCGGTCGGATGATGGTGTTGACCGCCCGCTCGGTGAGCGCCTGCGACGACAGGTCCAGCACCGCCTGGCGCACGTCGTCGAGCTGGGCGGCGCTGAAGCGGTCGGAGACGTAGCCGATCGCCCCGGCCATCGCGAACACCAGCGGCGGCACCGAGAGGATCGCGAAGAACGCCGCCTCCGCTGCGAGGCCCGTGACCCGGTAGCGCATGCACGCACCCACCGTGGCGACCGTGATCCGCCACAGGTGCTCACGCACCGTGACCCCCTTCGTGCGAAGGGTCCGCAGCGCCGGATGCTGCTCTCCCACCGACACCATGGGCCTACGGTATCCACCATGCAGGTCCATCTCCGGGACGCCACCAACCAGGCCCCGCCACTCGTCGGTCACAACGTCGTCACCTCCGACCTCGCGCTCACCGAGGCCGTACGCCGACATGGCTCCGACGCCGTCCTCGACGACCTCGTGGCGCTCGGCGCCGAGGCCGGCACCGCCGACGCCCGTGAGCACGGGATGCTGGCCAACACCCACCACCCCGAGCTGGTCCCCTACGACCGCTACGGCACGCGCATCGACGAGGTGGCCTTCCACCCGTCGTGGCACTGGCTGATGGAGCGCGCCGTCGGCCACGGCCTCGCGGCGACCCCGTGGGAGCAGCAGGCCGCCGGCGAGCCGCACGCACACGTCCGCCGGGCGGCCGGCTTCCTCGCCTGGTCCCAGACCGAGCCGGGCCACGGCTGCCCGATCTCGATGACGTACGCCGCCGTCCCGGCGCTGCGGGCCGATGCCGCGATCGCCGCGGAGTGGACCCCGCTGCTCGCCTCCCTGCGCTACGACCCCGGGGTCCGTGCCCACGGCTCCAAGCTGGGTGCGCTGGCCGGCATGGGCATGACCGAGAAGCAGGGGGGCTCCGACGTCCGGGCCAACGTGACGCGGGCCCGCCCCACGGGCGAGAGCGGCTGGTACACCCTGCACGGGCACAAGTGGTTCACGTCGGCGCCGATGAACGACGTCTTCCTGGTGCTCGCCCAGGCCGAGGGCGGGCTGACCTGCTTCGTGGTCCCCCGCGTCCTCGACGACGGCACCCGCAACCGTATCGACGTCGTCCGCCTCAAGGACAAGCTCGGCAACCGCTCCAACGCCTCCTCCGAGCTCGAGCTCGACGGGACCCTGGCCCAGCGCCTCGGCGACGAGGGCCGCGGCGTACGGACCATCATCGAGATGGTCGCCGCCACCCGGCTCGACTGCGTGCTGGGCTCTGCGTCCCTGATGCGGCGCTCGCTCGCCGAGGCGTCGTGGCACGTCACCCACCGCTCGGCCTTCGGCGGCCGGCTGGTCGACAAGCCCCTGATGCAGAACGTCGTGGCCGACCTGGCCGTCGAGTCCGAGGCGGCCACCGCCCTGGCGCTGCGCCTCGCGGCGGCCGTGGACCGACCGGGCGACGCCCACGAGGTCGCCCTGCGGCGGATCGCGCTGCCGCTGGCGAAGTTCTGGGTCTGCAAGCGCACCCCCTCCATGGTGGCCGAGGCGCTGGAGTGCCTGGGCGGCAACGGGTACGTCGAGGAGTCCGGGATGCCGCTGCTGTTCCGCGAGTCGCCGCTGAACTCCGTGTGGGAGGGGTCCGGCAACGTCAACGCGCTGGACGTGCTGCGGGCCCTGACCCGGGAGCCGGAGGTGCTGGAGGCGTGGATCACCGAGGTCGGCGCCGCCCGCGGCGAGGACCCGCACCTGGACCGGGCGATCGACGACACGCTGTCGCTGCTCGGCGACGTCGCCTCCCTCGAGGTGTCGGCCCGGCGGCTGGCCGGGCAGATGGCGGCCTGCCTCCAGGGCTCCCTGCTCGTCCGGTTCGGGCCACCCGAGGTGGCCGACGCGTTCTGCGCCAACCGGCTCGGGTCGGCGTACCACGGCACGTTCGGCACGCTGGCCGGCGCCGACCTGGCCGCGATCGTCGAGCGCGCGACCCCGGTGGTGGCCTGATGGCCACCCGCGAGTGGGACGCGTCGACGTACGACGCCCTCCCGCTCCCCCACGTCGCGTGGGGCCAGCGTGTGCTGGACCGGATGCGGGTCGAGGGCGACGAGCGGGTGCTCGACGCCGGGTGCGGCACCGGTCGTGACGGCGAGGCGCTGCTCGAGCGCTGGCCCGACGTCCGGCTGGTCGGGATCGACGGCTCGGAGCAGATGATCGCCCAGGCGCGCCTGCGCCTGCGGGATCGGGCCGAGCTGCTCGTCGCGGACCTCACCGAGCCGTTGCCGCTCACCGAGCCCGTGGACGCGGTGATGAGCATCGCGGCCTTCCACTGGTTCACCGACCACGACCTGCTCCTCGCCAACCTCGCGGCGGTCATGCGACCCGGCGCCCGGCTCACCTCCGACTGCGGCGGGCGGGGCCAGCTCGCGGTGATGACCGCCGCGCTCGTCGAGGTGACCGGCGACGGCAAGTTCGGGACGTCGTTCAAGGGCGTCGACGAGACCCGGACCTCGCTCGAGGCCGCCGGCTTCGAGGTGGAGGACGTGCGTCTGGAGATCGACGCTATCCGTCGCTGAGCGCGGCGGACACGACCTCCCGCGCCTCGGCCTGCACCTGCGCGAGGTGGTCGGGACCGCGGAACGACTCGGCGTAGATCTTGTAGACGTCCTCGGTGCCGCTCGGGCGCGCGGCGAACCACGCCGACTCCGTCGTCACCTTGAGCCCGCCGATCTTCGCGCCGTTGCCCGGCGCCTCGGTGAGCTTGCCGGTGATCTCCTCCCCCGCCAGCGACGTCGCCGCGACGTCGTCGGGCGAGAGGGCGGCGAGCTTGGCCTTCTGCGCCCGGTCGGCGGGGGCGTCGACGCGGGCGTACGCCGGGTCACCGTTCACGGCGACCAGGTCCGCGTAGTGCTGGCTGGGCGTCCGACCGGTGCGACCGAGGATCTCGCTGGCCAGCAGGGCGAGCAGCAGGCCGTCCTTGTCGGTCGTCCACGTCGAGCCGTCGCGGCGCAGGAACGAGGCTCCGGCCGACTCCTCTCCGCCGAAGCCGAAGGACCCGTCGATCAGGCCGGGGACGAACCACTTGAAGCCGACCGGCACCTCGACGAGGGGCTTGCCGATGGAGGCGGCCACCCGGTCGATCATCGAGCTCGACACCAGCGTCTTGCCGATCCGCGCGGTGCCCGGCCAGTCCGGCCGCGCACCACCGAAGAGGTAGCCGATCGCGACGGCGAGGAAGTGGTTGGGATTCATCAGGCCGGCGTCGGGGGTGACGATGCCGTGCCGATCGGCGTCGGCGTCGTTGCCGGTCGCGAGGTCGTACTCGTCCTTGCGACGGATCAGGGAGGCCATCGCCGAGGGCGACGAGCAGTCCATCCGGATCTTCTCGTCCCAGTCGAGCGTCATGAAGCGCCACGTCGGGTCGACGAGCGGGTTGACCACGGTCAGGTCCAGCCCGTGGCGGTCGGCGATCTCTCCCCAGTAGTGCACACTGGCCCCGCCGAGGGGGTCGGCGCCGATCCGCACGCCCGCCTCGCGGACGGCGTCGAGGTCGAGCACCTGCGGGAGGTCGTCGACGTAGGTGCCGAGGAAGTCGTACGACCCCGCCACTGCCCGGGCCCGCGTGAACGGGACCCGGCGTACGCCGTCCAGCCCGGACGCGATCAGCGCGTTGGCGCGCGCGGCGATGACGCTCGTCGCGTCGGTGTCGGCGGGCCCGCCGTGGGGCGGGTTGTACTTGAAGCCGCCGTCGGCCGGCGGGTTGTGCGACGGCGTGACCACGATGCCGTCGGCGAGGCCTGCTCCGGCGGAGCGGCCACCGTTGGCGCGGATGATCGCGTGCGACACCGCCGGCGTGGGCGTGTAGCCGTCGCGGTCGTCGACCAGGACGGTGACGTCGTTGGCCGCCAGCACCTCGAGCGCGGTGGCCCAGGCGGGCTCGGACAGGGCATGAGTGTCGCGGCCCATGAAGAGCGGCCCGTCGTAGCCCTGGTCGCGCCGGTAGTCACAGATGGCCTGCGTGGTCGCGGCGATGTGGGTGTCGGTGAAGGAGGTCTTGAAGCTCGACCCCCGGTGACCGCTCGTACCGAAGGCGACCTGCTGGTCCACGTCCTCGGGGTCCGGGACCCCCGTGTAGTAGGCGGTCACGAGGTGGGCGACGTCGACCAGGTCGCGGGCCTCGGCGGGCTGTCCGGCGCGGGATGCTGCATCTGCGGGTGCCATGCCGACATCTTGGTGCCCCACCCGTCGCACGTCGAGGACCGGCACCCGCGAAAACATTTCCGGGAGTGCTGTCGAAACCGGCACCGCCCGCCCGTCATCGTGGTGAGGTCGCACGCAGCGACCCACCACACAGGAGGAACCAGATGAGCCGATACCTGATCCTGCTCCCGGCACCCGAGGCCGAGTGGGCCGCGCTGCCGGAGTCCGAGCACGAGAAGGGGATGCGGTCGCACGGTGAGTTCCAGGAGGACCTGCGGTCGGGCGGGCACACCCTGCTCACCGTCGGACCGCTCGACCCGTCGGCGCAGGCCACCTCGATGCGCCCCGACGGCGACGGCGGTGCCCTCGTGACGGACGGGCCGTTCTCGGAGACCGCCGAGCAGGTCGTCGGCTTCTACCTCGTCGAGACCGACGACGAGGCCGACCTGCGGGCCGCGTGCGAGCGCTTCGCCGCGCGGGGCGAGCACATCGAGTTCCGCCGCATGGCCGAGTAGAGACCGGAGAGGGAGACTGAGATGACCGAGTACGTCGTACTGATCCTGGGGGACGCCGATCGTTGGTGGACCACCATGACCGAGCAGGAGCGCAAGGACGGCTACGCCGAGTACGGGCGCTTCGCCCAGCAGCTGGCCGAGCGGGGCCACCGGATCGTGGGGGGTGCGGAGCTCCAGTCGAGCAGCACGGTCCGCACCATCCAGCCGGGCGGCAGCGCCGTCACCGACGGCCCGTTCGCCGAGTCGGCCGAGCAGGTGGGCGGCTACTTCCACATCGACACCGAGGACGTCGACGACCTGGTGGAGTGCTGCAGGATCATCGCGGCGCTCGGCGACGCCGTGCAGGTGGTGCCCACCGTCGTGCCCGACACGAGGCCGTCGTGAAGTACCTCGTGCTCCTCATCGGCGACGGGGAGGTCAAGCCCTGGAGTGAGCACACCCCCGACGAGCAGGCCGCGACCATGGGTCGGTTCCGGGCCTTCGACGAGGCGTGCGCCGCCCGCCCCGGGGTCGAGGTGCTCGCCGGCGAGGCCCTCGCCGATGCCGGGCTGGCGACCACCCTGCGCACGCGCGGCGGCCGGCTCGAGATGACGGACGGCCCCTACGCCGAGGTCGTGGAGGGCATGGGCGGGTTCTACCTCGTCGAGGCGCCCGACCTCGATGTGCTGGTCGAGCTGCTCGGTGAGCTGCCGGCGTACGACATGCAGGTCTCACCGGTCGTCGACGTCTCCTACTGACGCCGACCGGGCAGCCTGACGTGACCGACGTGCTGGAGCGCACCGTGCGCGAGGAGTGGGGCCGGTTGGTGGCCCTGCTCCTCGCGCAGTACCGCCGCGTGGACCTCGTCGAGGACGCCATGGGTGACGCCGTCGAGGCGGCCGCCCGACGGTGGCCGCAGGACGGCGTGCCCGACAACCCGGCGGCGTGGCTGCTCACCGCCGCCCGCCGGMGACTCCTCGACCGGCTCCGCGCGGAGGAGACCGTACGCCGCACCACGCCCGACCTCGCCGCCGAGGCAGGGCGCCAGCAGGAGGGGGCGCGCACCATGGTCGACCCCGGGGGCCTCGTCGAGGACGACCTGCTGCGGCTGGTGCTCATGTGCGCGCACCCGGCGCTGGCCCCGGAGGCCGCCGCCGCCCTGTCGCTGCGACTGGTCATGGGGGTCCCGACGCCCGACGTCGCGCGGCTGTTCCTCGTCCCCGAGGCCACCATGGCCGCACGCCTCACCCGGGCCAAGAAGAAGATCGTGGGTGCCGCTATCCCCTTCGGTGTCCCCGACGCCGGTGTGCTGCCCGAGCGACTCGACGCGGTCGCCCAGGTCGCCTACCTGGCGTTCACGGCCGGCTACGCCCCCGGCACGGGTCCGGACCTGCTGCGCGCCGAGACGTCCGGCGAGGCGATCCGCCTGGTCCGCGTCGTGCTCGGCGTGCGACCCGACGAGCCGGTGCTCGTCGCCCTGCTCGCCCTGATGCTGCTGCAGCACTCCCGCCGCGACGCGCGGGTCAGCGACGGCCGCCTCGTGCTGCTGCCCGACCAGGACCGGAGCCGCTGGCACCGCGACGAGATCAGCGAGGGGCTGCGCCTGCTCGACCACCCCGCTCTCGCCGGCCCGATCACGGTGCCGGCGGCGTCGTACACGCTCCAGGCCCGGATCGCTGCGGAGCACGCCCGCGCCCCCCTGCCCGAGGACACCCGGTGGGAGCGCGTCGTGGCGCTCTACGACACCCTGCTCGCCGTCGCCCCCTCCCCCGCGGCCCGGCTCGCGCGAGCGGTCGCCGTCGCCGAGGCCCGCGGCCCGTCGGCCGGCATCGCGGCGCTCGAGGGCGTCGAGATCCCGGCCAGCCACCGCGTCGCGGCCGTGCGCGCCGAGCTGCTGGCACGGGAGGGCGACACGGTGGGCGCGCGGGCGGCGTACGACCAGGCGATCGCGGCGTGCCGCAACGACATGGAGCTCGCGCACCTCGAGGCGAGGCGCGCGGCCCTGGACTAACCCTCCTGCACGCGCTGCTGCTAGCCCTCCTGCACGCGCTGCTGCTTGGCCAGCACGGTGAGCCCGTCGTCGACGACGAACCCGCGGGCGCGGTCCTCGTCGGCGTCCACCCCGATCCGCACGCCCGGCGGCACGATCACGCCCTTGTCGAGGATGGCGTTGCGCACGATCGCCCCCTCACCGACCTGCACGCCGTCCATCAGCACCGAGTCGGACACCTCGGCACCGTCCTTGATCCAGACCGCGGGCGAGAGCACCGACTGGTTGACGGTGCCGCCGCTGACCACGACTCCGGGCGAGAGGATCGAGTTGAACGTCGAGGGTCCGCCTCCGCTCGCCCCGGCGACCAGCTTGGCCGGCGGGTGCGGGCCGTAGCTGGTGTAGATCGGCCAGGCGGAGTTGTAGAGGTTGAAGACCGGCAGCGGCGACACCAGGTCCATGTGCGCCTCGTAGTAGGAGCGCATCGTCCCCACGTCGCGCCAGTAGCCGCGGTCGCGGTCGGTCGAGCCGGGGACGGTGTTGTCCTTGTAGTCGTAGACCGACGACTCCGACGTGTCGACGAACCACGGCACGATGTCGCCTCCCATGTCGTGCTTGGACTGCTCGAGCTCGGCGTCGCGCGTGACCGCGTCCCGCAGGGCGTCGGCGGTGAAGACGTAGTTGCCCATGCTCGCCAGGACCTCGTCCGGCGAGTCCGGCAGGCCGACGGGGTCGGTCGGCTTCTCCAGGAACGCGCGGATGCGCTGCGGGTTGGTGGGATCGACGTCGATGACGCCGAACTGGTCGGCCAGCCCGATCGGCTGGCGGATCGCGGCCACCGTGCAGCCGGCGCCGGACTCGACGTGGTCGGCCACCATCTGGGAGAAGTCCATCCGGTACACGTGGTCGGCACCGACGACGACGACGATGTCGGGCTGCTCGTCGGTGAGCAGGTTGAGCGACTGGTAGATCGCGTCGGCGCTGCCGAGGTACCACCGCTTGCCCACGCGCTGCTGGGCGGGGACCGGGGTCACGTAGTTGCCGAGGAGGTTGGACATCCGCCACGTCGTCGTCACGTGCCGGTCGAGGCTGTGCGACTTGTACTGCGTGAGCACGACGACCTTGAGGTAGCCGGAGTTGACGACGTTGGAGAGCGCGAAGTCGATGAGGCGATAGATGCCGCCGAACGGCACCGCGGGCTTGGCGCGGTCCGCGGTGAGGGGCATCAGCCGCTTGCCCTCACCTCCGGCCAGGACGATGGCGAGGATCTTCTTGCGGGCGGGGGCGGCACTCATGCCCCGAAACTAGTGGCGTGCGGACGGCGCGGTCGACCCAAACGCCGGAGTAAGTTCCCGCTCATGCGAATCGACGTGCTGAGCAAGGAGTACCCGCCCGAGGTCTACGGCGGTGCCGGCGTCCACGTGGCCGAGCTGGTCCGGGCCCTCCGGTCGCAGCCCGGCGTCGACGCGCAGGTGCGCTGCTTCGGCGCGCCGCGGGACGAGGCCGGGACGACGGCGTACGCCGAGCCCTCCTCGCTCGCCGCCGCCAACGGGGCGATCCGGACCCTCGGTGTCGACCTGGCGATGGTCGACGACTGCGCCGGCGCGGACCTGGTGCACTCGCACACCTGGTACGCCAACATGGCCGGCCACCTCGCCGGCCTCATGCACGGGATCCCGCACGTCGTCAGCGCCCACTCCCTGGAGCCGATGCGGCCGTGGAAGGCCGAGCAGCTCGGCGGCGGCTATGCGCTGTCCAGCTGGGTGGAGCGGACGGYGTACGACGGCGCGGCCGGCATCATCGCCGTCAGCGCGGCGATGCGCGACGACGTGCTGCGCAGCTATCCCGACGTGGACCCGGCCAAGGTCACGGTGATCCACAACGGCATCGACACCGACCTCTGGTCCCCGGTGTCCGACGGCGACCGGATCCGCGCGCTCGGCGTCGACCCCGACCGGCGCAGCGTGATCTTCGTCGGCCGGATCACCCGCCAGAAGGGCCTGCCGCTGTTCCTGCGGGCGGTGGCCGAGC
>NZ_JBFUMD010000053.1:0-12115 GCF_054049555.1 Nocardioides sp. P5_C9_2 | reverse complement strand
GCGTCTCGGCCAGCAGCTCGGAGTCCTCCGCGATGCTGATCGCCTCGGCCAGGTTCTTGGGCAGCGGCTGGATGCCGAGCGCCCGGCGCTCGCGCTCGGTCAGCGACCAGACGTCGTCCTCGGCCTCGCGCGGCAGCTCGTAGCCCTCCTCGATCCCCTTCATCCCTGCGGCGAGGATCACCGCGAAGGCGAGGTAGGGGTTGCTGGCGGCGTCGATGGTGCGCAGCTCGACGCGGGTCGACTGGCCCTTGTTGGGCTTGTACATCGGCACCCGGATCATCGCGGAGCGGTTGTTGTGGCCCCAGCAGATGTACGACGGCGCCTCGCCGCCGCCGAGCAGCCGCTTGTAGGAGTTGACCCACTGGTTGGTGACGCAGCTGATCTCGCTGGCGTGGCGCAGGATGCCGGCGATGAACTGCCGGCCGGTGCGCGAGAGCTGGTACTCGGCGCCGGCCTCGAAGAACGCGTTGCGGTCGCCCTCGAAGAGGCTGACGTGGGTGTGCATCCCGGACCCGGGGTGGGTGGTGAACGGCTTGGGCATGAAGGAGGCCCAGATGCCCTGGCTCAGCGCGACCTCCCGGACCACGGTGCGGAAGGTCATGATGTTGTCCGCGGTGCTCAGCGCGTCGGCGTACCGCAGGTCGATCTCCTGCTGGCCCGGACCGCCCTCGTGGTGGCTGAACTCCACCGAGATGCCCATCGCCTCGAGCATGGAGATCGCCTCGCGGCGGAAGTCCGAGCCACGCGACTGCGCGGTGTGGTCGAAGTAGCCGCTGCGGTCCACCGGGATGGGGTCCGCACCGGCGACCGGGCTGTCCTTGAAGAGGTAGAACTCGATCTCGGGGTGCGTGTAGAACGTGAAGCCCTTGTCGGCGGCGATGCTCAGCGTGCGCTTGAGGACGTGCCGCGGATCGGCGTACGACGGGCTGCCGTCGGGCATCACGATGTCGCAGAACATCCGCGCGGTCGACGGCGTCTCGCCGCGCCACGGCAGGATCTGGAAGGTCGACGGGTCCGGCTTGGCCAGCATGTCGGCCTCGTAGACACGGGCGAAGCCCTCGATGGCGGAGCCGTCGAAGCCGATGCCCTCGTCGAAGGCGCCCTCCAGCTCGGCGGGCGCGACCGACACGGACTTGAGGAAGCCCAGCACGTCGGTGAACCACAGCCGCACGAACCGGACGTCACGCTCCTCGAGAGCGCGGAGTACGAAGTCTTCTTGCTTGCCCATGCGGGCAACTATGTCGCATCCCCCTCAGCCGCAGATGTTCACGTCCTGCGAGCCGAGAACCCCGTCCCACGCCTGGCGCATCGGCCGCAGCCAGGACTGGGTGGTGGGCACGAAGGCGATGCTTCCCGCCACCCGCTCCTTGACCCCCTGGACCTCGACCTCCTCGACCACCAGCGGCAGCGTGAGGGCGCGGCGCCGGGTGCCGTCCCAGCACGCCGAGGCCCGCTGCTCGGTGACCGCCTGCGCGAGGGTGACCTCGTCGCCGACCGCCTCGCCGCCGTAGCGGAACGCGACGGTCGTGACGTAGCCGGTGTGCCCCTCCCACGGCGCGACGACCGTGGCCGACAACCCGTGCGTACGCCGCGTCAGCGGGCGGAACGTCACGGAGCCACCCTCGACCGTGCGCGCCCGGGAGACCCACACCTTCGGGACCTTCGGGGCGTCGGCGTCCAGCGCGTGGACGAGCTGGACGGTGCAGCCCTCGCAGTCGTCGACCTCGAAGGTGAGCGCGGTGCGCTTCGGTGCGTGGGTCCCGGAGGGTCCGGCGGAGGCGACGGACGAGGGAGCCGCGACGCCGCCCACCAGGGCGGCGGTGGCGAGGGCGGTGACGAGGGCGGGGGCGAGGGCGCGTCGTACGGTCATGGGAGTCCTGTCGTCGTGGGTGGCTGCACGGGAGACGCGTGCCGGCGCCGATCGGTTGCGTCCCGGGAGTCGCTAGCCGACCGGCGGCGCGGGGACGGGGTCGCAGCGGACGTCGGCCCGGTCCCCCGACCGCCTCCGGGGCAGCACGCCCGTGGCCAGGTAGAAGGCGATGGGGTGGTCGACGCACGCGACCCCGCTCAGGCTGCCGGCGTGGGTGGTCCCCCCGACGCCCTCGATGAGGACCGCGCCGGTGAAGCGGCGCCGCACCTCGAGGGCACCCTCGATCGGGGTGGCGCCGTCGTAGGTCTCGTTGATGAGCAGCGCCGACCTGGTCGAGGTGGCCACCTCGACCGCGGCGGCTGCCGGCGGGGCCGGCCAGGTGCGGCACGGGGCGTTGAACCAGCCGTTGGGCCAGGTGAGGAACGGGTGCCGGCGGTCCTGGCGCTCGTTGTCGCCGAGGAGCACCGCCAGGTCCGTCGGCCAGGGCGCGTCGGTGCAGGTCGTGGCGAGGTAGGCCGCGTAGGAGTTGTCGCCGCCCGCGGTGGTCGGGTTGAGGGACGTGTAGGACCTCCGGGCGAGTCGGGCGGTCCCGTCGGTGACGATCTCCGACAGCGCGTCCGCGACCTCCGGCCACAGGAAGGTCGCGTAGCCCGCCCCCAGCGCGACGTCGGAGAGCTCGGCCGCCCCCACCCCGTCGACGGGCCGCCGGGTGAGGCGGTGCAGCACGCGGTAGTAGGTCCTCTCCACGGCGGCGGCGGTCCTCCCGAGACGGAGGTCGGCGTGCCCGCGGGCGGCCCAGCGCCAGAACCCCGCCATCGACCTCTCGAAGGCGACGTTCTGCGCCGCGTTGGCGTCGTACCAGACGCCCCGCGGGTCGACGACCCCGTCGAGCACGAGCTTGTCGAGACGGTCGGGGTGCAGCGTGGCGTAGACCTGCGCGATGTAGGTGCCGTAGGACAGGCCGTAGAAGCTCACGCGGTCGGCGCCGAGGGTGTCCCGCAGCACCTCGAAGTCGGCCACGATGTCGGTCGTCTTCATGTGCGGCAGCAACGGTGCCGCGGCCGAGGTGCCGCACGCGGCGGCGTAYGCCTCGCTCCTCGTCACCCACGCGTCGAGGATCGCCGCGCTCGTCGGGTCGTACGGCGGACGCGTGCCGATCTTGTTGATCGTGCGGTCGCACGTGAGCGCCGGGCTGCTCTCGCCGACGCCGCGCGGGTCCATCCCCATCCAGTCGTAGGTGCGGGCGATCCTGCCGGGGAGGTACTGGCCCCAGGCGGCCAGGAAGGTGCCGCTGCCGCCGGGGCCACCGGGGTTGGTGAACAGCACGCCCCGGTCCCTCGAGCCACGGTGCCGCACCCGGGAGACCGCCAGCTCGATCGTGGGTCCGGTCGGGTCGGCGTGGTCCAGCGGGACGGTGAGCATGCCGCACCGGGCGCCCGCCGAGCGCAGGAAGCCGTCCGCGCACCGCCCCCAGTCGATCGGCGGGGCCACGAAGGCGGGCGACTCTGTGACGACCTGCGTCGTCACGGGCGCTGGGCCGACGGTGCCCGGTCCGGCGGACGCGACGGGTGCTGCGAGCAGTGCTGCCCCCAGCGCGAGCGCTGCTCCGGCGAGGATGCGTGTCGCCATGGTTCCCCCGGGTGCTGGACGGACGCGGCGGCGTCGTGCGCATCGTCCCAGCGAGGCGGGAGGCCGTGCATCGTCGATCTGGGGGCTATTCGGGCAGGGTGTCGCAGGGGTGAGGGGTCAGCGGGTGTCGGGGACGCGCGCCAGCTCGGCCAGCCAGGCCGCGGCACTCGCGTCGCTGGGCATCCGCCAGTCACCGCGCGGGCTCATCGTGCCGCCCGAGCTGACCTTGGGTCCGTTGGGCAGCGCGGAGCGCTTGAACTGGTTGGCGAAGAAGCGCTTCACGAACACCTCGAGCCAGTGCCGCACCGTCGCCAGGTCGTAGGCGACGTGCGCGTCCGCGGGGAACCCGGGGGGCCACTCCCCCGCCTCGGCGTCGCGCCAGGCGTGCCAGGCGAGGAAGGCGATCCTGCTGGGCCGGTGTCCACGTCGTACGACGTGGAAGAGCGTGAAGTCCTGGAGGTTGTAGGGCCCCACCGAGTCCTCGGTGGCCTGCGGCTTGACCCCGTCCTCGACCGGGATCAGCTCGGGGGTGATCTCCTGCTCGAGGATCTCGCCGAGCACCTGGTTGGTGTCCTCGTCGAACTCGCCGTGCGAGATGACCCAGCGGATGAGGTGCTGCACCAGGGTCTTGGGCACGCCCGCGTTGACCGTGTAGTGCGACATCTGGTCACCGACGCCGTAGGTGCACCAGCCGAGCGCGAGCTCGCTGAGGTCGCCGGTGCCGACGACGATGCCGCCGCGGTGGTTGGCGAGCCGGAAGAGGTAGTCGTAGCGCAGCCCGGCCTGGACGTTCTCGAAGGTGACGTCGTAGACCTTCGCACCGCCGGCGTAGGGGTGACCGAGGTCCGCGAGCATCTGCTCGGCCGCGGGCCGGATGTCGATCTCCTCGAACGTCACGCCGAGGGCCTTGCTCAGCCGGGTGGCGTACGCCTTGGTGGTCGCGCCCGTCGCGAAGCCCGGCAACGTGAAGGCGTGGATGTCGGAGCGGGGGCGGCCGAGACGGTCCATCGCCTTGGCCGCGACGATGAGCGCGTGGGTGGAGTCGAGGCCGCCGCTGACGCCGATGACCGCCTTGGGCGTGCCGATGGCCGTGATCCGCCGCTCGAGGCCGGACACCTGGATGTTGTAGGCCTCGTAGCAGTCGAGCGCGAGGCGCTCGGGGTCGTCGGGCACGAAGGGGAAGCGGTCGACCTTGCGCCGCAGCCCGATGTCGCCGGTGGGCGGCTCGAGGTCGAACTCGACGATGCGGAACTCGCTCTCCCCCGCACCCCGTCGGTTGTCGTCGAAGCTGCCCTGCCGCAGCCGCTCCTGGCGCAGCCGGTCGAGGTCGACGTCCGCGACGGTGTGCACCGCGCTCGCGGGGAACCGCTCGCCCTCGGCCAGCAGGTCACCGCACTCGTAGACCATCGTCTGGCCGTCCCAGCTGAGGTCGGTGGTCGACTCGCCCTGGCCCGCGGCCGCGAAGACGTACGCCGCCGAGCAGCGCGCGCTGGCGCTGCGCACCAGCAGCCGGCGGTCCTCGGCGCGACCGACGGTGATCGGGCTGCCGCTGAGGTTGGCCAGCACCGTCGCCCCGGCGAGCGCCGCCTCCGCGCTCGGCGGGACCGGGACCCACATGTCCTCGCAGATCTCGACGTGGAGGTCGAGACCCGGGACGTCGGTGGCGCGGAAGATGAGGTCGGGCCCGAAGGGCACCTCGTCGTCGTTGACCTCGATGTACTCGTCGCGGGTGTCGTCGCCGGGCGCGAACCAGCGGCGCTCGTAGAACTCGCGGTAGTTGGGCAGGTAGGACTTGGGTGCGACGCCGAGGACCTCGCCGCGGTGGATGACCACGGCGCAGTTGTAGACCCGGTTGCCACGCGCCAACGGCGCCCCGACCACGAGGACCGGCAGCAGGTCGACGCTCGCCGAGACGATCGCGTCGATCGCGCGTCGTACGGCGTCGAGCAGGGTGTCCTGGAGGAACAGGTCGTCGATCGAGTACCCGCTCAGCCCGAGCTCGGGGAACACGGCCACCGCCACGTGCTCCTCGTGCGCCCGCCTCGCCTCCTCGATGACCCGCTCGGCGTTGGCCGCCGGGTCCGCGATCGCGACCGGCACGGTGATGGCCGCGACCCGCGCGAAGCCCTGGGCGTAGGCGGAGTAGAAGTCCACGCGCCTCACTCTAGGGCGACCCCTCGCCGCCCCGGCGACGACCGGGCGCTGACCCGTCGCTAGGACGAGGAGGACACGCTGGGAGCTCCGCACTCGGTGTACGCGTAGTACAGGAACGCGGTCAGGTCCTCGCGGTCCTGACCGGTGCGGTTCTCGGCGACGGTGAGGTCGGACCAGTACTCGGTTCCCGCCGCACCGACGCTCTCGGTCATGTCGATGAAGACCTCCGCGCCGCGCTGGGCACTCGTGCCGTCCAGCTCGGCGGGTACGCCGTCGTCCTCGATGTCCCGGGTCGCGCTGCGCACCGCGTCATCCGTGTCGGTCGTCATCGCCTGGTCCACCCGCGAACAGAACTGGGCCTTGTCCGCTCCGGTCGGGAGCCCGCCGGGGGCCAGCAGCCACGCGGCCCCGGCCACCGCAAGGACGACCGCGACCCCGCCCAGGACGAGCGGGAGACGACGACGGCTGGCGGGCGGCGAGGACTGGGTGCTCTGCACGCTGGCAAGCTAGCAGCGGCTCGAGGGCCGGCGTGGCACTTGGCGTGATCTCCCGGTGCTGGTACGGACCGGCCGTGTGCAGCCGCTCCGCGACCCGCAGCGCCGAACCCGGTTGACGCCCGTCCTAGCGTGCACCGCATGGAGCTGTCGCCCTGCGTGACCGATGCCGACTACGAGGACTGGCGCTCGATCCGGATCGCGGTGCTGCCCTACGAGCGGTGCAGCAGCGTCGCGGAGCTCCGCGCCCAGGACTCCCCCGACCGGCTGCTGGTCGTCGCCCGTGACGAGGGGCGGGTCGTCGGGTCCGGGATGGCCGGGCAGTCGGAGTCCGCCGACTCGGCCGCCGTCGCCCCGCGGGTGCTTCCCGAGCACCGCCGTCGCGGGATCGGATCCGCCCTGCTCGTCGCCCTTGCCCAGCACGCCACCACGCTCGGCGTCTCCCACGTCCGGGCCAGGGTCGACGACGAGGAGCACCTGGGGTTCGCCACCCGCTTCGGCTTCGTCGAGGTCGACCGGGAGGTCGAGCAGTCCCGGACGGTGACCGACCTGCCGGCCCTCCCGGCGCCGCCTCCCGACGTGGAGGTCGTCGTCGGCGCCGAGCACCCCGGCCTGTGGGAGGCGTCGTTCGAGTCCTTCGGCCGGGAGGTGCTGGCCGACCTCGCGGTGCGCACCCCGCTCGACGTCACCGCCACCCAGTGGGCCACGTCCTGGCGGGGCGATCCGATGTACCTCGCCGTGCACGACGGCGCGGTCGTCGGCTGCGCGGGCCTGCTGCGCGACGCCGACCAGCCGCGTCGCGCCGAGCACTCCCTCACCGCCGTACGCCGTGACTGGCGGGGCCGCGGGCTCGCAGCGCACCTCAAGCTGCGCACCCTGGACTGGGCGGCGACGCACGACCTCGACGAGGTCTACACGTGGACGCAGGACGGCAACGCCGCGATGCGCGGGCTCAACGAACGACTGGGTTACCGCACCAGCCGGACCAGCGTCTCGGTCTCGCGCCCGCTGCCCCTCTCCTGACCGTGTCCACAGACGGGACGCACCGGGTTTGAGGCGGCGTCCCGGGCGGAAGAACGACGCCATGGCTTCGCTCCCTCCCGACCCGGCCCTGGCCGACCCGATGCTGCGTGAGCTCCGCGAGCGGCACCCCGACGTCGACATCGTGCTGCTGCCGCCCGTGCGGCCCCTCGACGTCCCGGTCGCGACGACCGCGCAGTGCCGCTCGCGCATGAGGCACGCCGACAGGGTGCTGACGACGCTGAGCGAGCGGCTGGACCGCGAGCCCACCACCAGGGCGGACTACTGGTGGGGTCAGGACCACCCGGAGGTCCGCCGCTGGGTCACCGCCGCCGCGTTCGGCGACCTGGGCGACGAGGGCGGGGTCGCGCTGCTGCGCCGGCTGGCCGACACGCTCGTCCAGCTCGGCTGGGAGCCCCGGCCGGCCGCCGACGGCAGTCCCCGGGTGCGCGGGGTGGCCGGTCCGTTCGAGCTGGTCGCCCGGGCCACGGACGACGCGGTGTCGGTCACGATCACCAGCGATGCCCTGCACGTCCCCGCGGACCTGCACGCCGAGCTCCAGCACGAGCAGGGGCCAGACGCATGAGCCTCTACGTCTACCTCGAGGCCCTCGGCCGCTCGGCCCAGTCCTGGGAGGACCAGGGCGAGGTCGTGCGCGGCGGCCGCAAGTCCCTGGGCGAGGTCGACGCGTCCCTCCTGGGGGCTCGCGTCCAGCCGGCCGCGCAGGCCTTCGTCGACGCGTGGATGAAGGAGGTCAAGCGTCTCGAGGACGCGGCGGCCGACCACGCCCAGGCGCTCCGGGACGCCTCGCTGCTCTTCCAGCAGGCCGACCAGGACGTCGTCGAGCGCAGCCAGCAGCTGATGTCGTGGACCGACCGCAGCGTCTCCCCGACGGTGGGTCCCTGATGACCACGATCACGGTGCCCGCGCACGTCGGGCCCATCGAGGAGATGGACGCCACGGTCGCCGCGTCGTCGGTGACCACCGGGCTGCGCTCGACCGGCACGACGATGTCCGACGTCGCCGAGTGGATGACCGCCCACGGTGCTCCCGACGACTGGACCGGAGACGCCGCCGAGGCGGCCGAGCACGCCATGACCGGCTACGCCCGGGACACGTCCGCGGCCACCGCCGCGTTCACGCGGGTCTCCGCCGCCTGTGACACCTACGTCGACCGGATCGTCGCGCTCACCGCCCGGCGCACCCGGCTGGGCTCCCGGCGCACCGACCTCAACCAGGACATCGACGACCTCTGGGTCCGGATCGAGGCCTCCACCGCCGACGACGTCGACGCCCTCGAGGCCGAGGCGCGGGCGCTCCAGACCCGGGCCGACCGGCTCGTCGACGACATCACCACCTTCTGGGACGACGTCACCGCCGCCGAGGACACCCTCATCGCCGCCTTCCAGGCCGTCGACACCACGGGCGAGGGCCGCGACGCGGCCGACCGCGACACCACGGACGTCGGCGCCCTGCGCGACGAGCTCACCGCGCTCGGTGGCGACCCCGACGCGATCAACGACTGGTGGAAGCGCCTGACCCGCGCGGAGCAGGAGGCGCTGAAGATCAGCGACCCCGACCTCGTCGGCAACACCAACGGCATCCCCACCGGCGACCGTGACGAGGCCAACCGCACCTCGCTCGACCGCGACCTCGACCGCCTCACCAGCAAGGTGGACGCCGGCGAGGACCTCACCGAGGCCGAGCAGCGGCTGCTCGACCGGGCCAGCGCCGCCCAGACCTCGCTCGACGTCCCGACCACCGAGGGGCTGCCCGACCTCGACGGTGACGGCATCGCCGATCCGGTCGACGTCAACCTGATCGTCTACCAGCCCGCCGCCTTCGGAGGGGACGGCGCCGTGGCCGTCGGCTACGGCGACCCCGACACCGCGGACAACACCGCCGTCATCGTCCCCGGCATCACCAACGACGGCACCACGATCCCCGGCAACGCCAAGGACGCCTACACCCTCTACACCCAGGCGATCCTCAACGGTGAGTCCGCCGCCACCATCGCGTGGATGGGCTACGACGCCCCCAGCTGGAACCCGGAGAACGCCCTCGACTGGCCGGGCGACGGGCTGGACATGGGCAGCGTGGCCCGCGAGGACAAGGCCATCGAGGGCGGGGCGGGCCTCGCCGACTTCGTCGACGGCCTGCGCGCCACCGACGAGGGCGACCGGTCCCACCTGTCGGTGATCGGTCACAGCTACGGCTCGACCACCGCCGCCCACGGTGCGCACGACCACGGCCTCGACGCCGACTCCCTCACCCTGATCGGCAGCCCGGGGGCCGGTGGCGACGACGTCAACAGCGTCGGAGACCTCGGGATGCCCGAGGGCACGGTGTACGTCGGCGCCGCCGACAACGACTTCGTCACCTGGCTCGGCCGCGACGGTGACCTCGGGATGGGCAAGGACCCCGCCCAGTCCGACTTCGGCGCCACGGTCTTCCCGGTCGCCCCCGGCGAGGAGTTCCACGCCGGCAGCCTCGGCCTGGGCGTGGAGAACCACACGTCCTACTTCAACCCCGACACCAACCAGCAGTCCCTGGACAACCTGACCGCCATCGTCCGCGGCGACGAGCCCGAGGTCACCGGCGGTCGCACCCAGGACGCCAACGACATGGCCTTCGACTGGGGCAAGGACGAGGTGGTCCACCAGGTGGAGAAGGAGGTCGAGGAGACCCGCCAGGAGATCGAGGACACCTACGACGACGGCAAGGGCTGGGTCGACGACCGGGTCGACGACTTCAAGGACATGTGGCCGTGACGCCTAGGGTGACCTCCATGACTCGACTCCTTCTCGGGCTGGTCGCCGTGGTGCTGCTGAGCTCCTGCTCGAGCACCGGCGATCCCGCGTCCGGTCGTGCCGACGAGAAGCCCGACGCGGCGGCCTTCAAGCAGCAGATGGACACCGAGGCCCAGGCCCTGCTGCCCGACCTGGTGTCCGAGCTGGGGGGCTCCCCCAACGGCCTGCAGGCGAGCTTCGTCGAGCGTGGCGGGTTCGGRCTCTGGGACTACACCGCCTCGGGAGTCCTCAGCCGTCCTCGCGGGGCCATCGACGCCAAGCTGGACACCGCCTCGGCGGTGCTCGAGCAGCACGGGTACACCGTCGAGCGGGACGAGGCCCAGCTGAGGGTCAGGGCCACCAAGGACGACATCGGCGTCACCGTGCAGGCCGGCATGCCGACGACCGACCCCGACGTGCGGTCGGTGAGCGTGCGGATGGCCAACGTCGGCGCGCTCGAGGACGGCGACGACTTCGCCGAGAGCGCGCCGCCCGAGGACTACCTGGCCTACCTCGACTGAGGACGCCCTCGGCGTGACGGTCGCCACAGCGCCACCGGCACCCCGCCGCACTAGCCTGAGTGGTGGTCCGTGGACTCCACCAGGGAGCCGCGAGATGTCATGAGGAGAGCACCATGAGCGACGAGACGGCGCCGTACGGAACGGGGGCCCCGAAGCCGGCGGCCCCGGTCAAGAAGGTCCGCACCCATCACCTGCGGGAGATGAAGGAGCGTGGCGAGAAGATCACCATGCTCACGGCATACGACATGTACACCGCGGCGACCTTCGACGAAGCCGGCATMGACCTGCTGCTCGTCGGTGACTCCGCCTCCAACAACGTCTACGGCAACGAGACCTCGCTACCCGTCACCGTCGACGAGCTCCTCCCCCTCACCCGCGCCGTGGCCCGCAGCGTCAGCCGCGCGATGGTCGTCGGCGACCTGCCCTTCGGCAGCTACCAGGCCAGTCCCGAGCAGGGCTACCTCACCGCCGTCCGCTTCATGAAGGAGGCCGGCGCGCACGCGGTCAAGCTCGAGGGCGGCGCCGAGATGGCCCCCGTCATCGAGAGGTGCACCCGCGGCGGGATCCCGGTCATGGCGCACATCGGGTTCACCCCCCAGAGCGAGCACACCCTCGGCGGCTACCGCGTGCAGGGCCGTGGGGAGACCGGCGACCGGGTCCTCGCCGACGCCCGAGCCGTCCAGGAGGCTGGAGCCTTCGCCGTGGTGATGGAGATGGTGCCCGGCGACGTCGCCGAGCAGGTGAGCAAGGAGCTCGTCATCCCGACCATCGGCATCGGGGCCGGCAACGGCTGCGACGGCCAGGTGCTCGTCTGGCAGGACGCCTTCGGCCTGCGGACCGGCCGGATGGCCCGGTTCGTCAAGCAGTACGCCGACGTCCACGCCGTGCTGCTCGACGCGGCCCGCGCCTACGCCGACGATGTGCGCGGCGGGACCTTCCCCGGGCCCGAGCACACGTTCTGAGCGTAGCGTCGGCGCCATGACCTCGCGACGCCGCACCAGAGCCGTGGTCCGCCCCGCCGTCCTCGTGCTCGCCACGACCCTCGGCCTCGGCATCCTCGGCGCCCCCGCCACGCCGGCGCAGGCCAACGAGGCGGCCGGAAGTCTCACACCGGTCGCGGTCGACGCCCCCGACCCCCGGGTGGGGGCACCCGCCCTCCGGGTGCGGACGGTGGTCGACGGGCTGGTCAACCCCTGGGACGTGCAGTCCCTCGGCGGCGGCAGGCTCCTGGTCACCGAGCGGGACCGGGCCCGCCTGAGCGTCGTGCGCCACGGCCGGCGGCGGACCGTCGGCTTCCCGAGCGACAGCGTCTGGGTCAGCGGCGAGACCGGTCTCATGTCGCTCGCCGTCGACCCCGCCTTCGCCCGGACGCGCCGGTTCTGGACCTGCCAGGGATGGCAGACCGGCGCTGGGCACGACGTCCGTGTGTCGCTGTGGCGGCTGAGCGACAGCACCCGTCGAGCCAGCCTGGTGCGCCACGTGGTGACCGGGCTGCCGAGCACGAGCGGGCGCCACGGCGGCTGCCGCCTGCTGCTCGACACCGGGTCCCCGGCGCTGTACGTCGGCACCGGCGACGCCGCCGACCCCGCCAACCCGCGTGACCTCACCTCGCTCGGCGGCAAGGTCCTGAGGGTGCAC
>NZ_JBFUMD010000052.1:0-12131 GCF_054049555.1 Nocardioides sp. P5_C9_2 | reverse complement strand
TCCCGGGCCTCGGCGGGCCAGGGTGTGGGCAGCGGCGCACCCTCGCGCACCAGCCGGGCGGCGGTGGCGGGGGCGAGCACCACGTCGCGCTCGGCGGCCTCGGCCGCCGCGCGGAGCAGGAGCACCGGGTCGCGGTCGGGTCGCGCCCGGGCGTCCAGCACCACCTCGCCGCGCGACAGTGCGACGCCGGGGGCGATCGGCACCAGCGCCGGGCGACGGGCGTCACGCACCGAGGTGGGGCGCGCCAGCACCGACGTCACCCGCCGCCAGGTCAGGCGGGACAAGTGGGTGACGCGACGCCCGATCTCACGGACGTGGCGCTGTGCCGCCGCCGCGTCGTCGAGCCCCAGGCTGGTGGCCAGCGGGTCCCACAGCTCGGGAGCGACACGGTCGGTGGGCCGGCGTGTCTCGGCGTGCAGCAGGTCCCGGAAGTCGAGCAGGGCCTGGCGCGACCGCTCCAGCTCGGGTCCGGAGACGTCCACCAGCCAGGTCGTCTCGAGCGCCTTCAGGACGGTCGCGTCGCGCAGGCCACCCTCGGCCTCCTTGACGTCGGGCACCGAGACGTGGGCGAGCTCGCCGACCACCTCGTGGCGTTTGTCCACGAGCGCGCGCAGCGCGGGCAGCCGGTCGCGGGCCTCGCGCCGCCACGCGGCCAGCATCGTGGTCCGCAGCCGCAGGGTGAGGTGGGGGTCGCCGGCGAGGTGGCGCACGTCGAGGAGCCCGAGGGCCACCTTCAGGTCCTCCTCGGCGGCGGCGACCATCTGCGGCAGCGAGCGCACCGAGTGGTCGAGGCGGGAGCCGGAGTCCCACAACGGGTACCAGACCTTCTCGGCCACGGCGCCGGGGTCGACCTCCGCCTCGTGCACCAGGACCACGTCCAGGTCCGAGTGCGGTGCGAGCTCGCCACGGCCGTAGCCGCCCACCGCGACCAGCGCGACGCCGACGCCGGGACCATCACAGGCGTCGTACGCAGCACGGCACAGCCGGTCGGCCTCCTCGGTGCGGGCGGCTCTCTCGGGGGCAGTCATCGTGTCTCCGATCCTCCCCGGGCACGCCCCGGGTATGCCACTGGCCCGCCGGGACGAGTCCCGACGGGCCAGTGGCGGTGTCTGCTCAGAGGGCAGCTTCGTCGGTGTCCCCGGTGCGGACCCTCACCACGGTCTCGACCGGGCTCACCCAGACCTTGCCGTCGCCGATCCGACCGGTCTGCGCGGTCTTGACGACGATGCCGACCACGTCGTCGGCATCCGCGTCGTCGACGACGATCTCGATGCGGATCTTGGGGACGAGGGCGATGTCGTACTCCGCCCCGCGGTAGACCTCGGTGTGGCCCTTCTGGCGGCCGTAGCCGCTGACCTCCGAGACGGTCATGCCGGTGACCCCGAAGGTCTCCAGCGCCTCACGGACGTCCTCCCACTTGTGGGGCTTGATGACTGCGGTCACGAGCTTCATGCGTTGACTCCTTGGGTGCTCGAGGTGCTGGAGGTGCTCGTGGCGAGGATGCCGGTCCCGCCGCCGCTGCTGCCGCTGTGCAGGTCGTACGCGGACTCGCCGTGCTCGGCGAGGTCGATGCCGTTGACCTCGTCCTCCTCGTCGAGGCGCAGGCCGATCGTGTACTTGACGGCCAGGCCGATGATCGCGGTCAGGACACCCGAGAACACGACCGCCACCAGGACGCCGAGGGTCTGGTCGCCCAGCGATCCCCAGCCGCCCCCGTAGAGGAGGCCGTCGATGCCGCCGGCCCCGGCGGAGGTGGAGAACACGCCGATCAGCACGGTGCCGATGATGCCACCGACCAGGTGCACGCCCACCACGTCGAGGGAGTCGTCGTACCCGAGCCTGTACTTCAGGCTGACCGCCCAGGAGCACACGCCGCCGGCGATGAGGCCGATGGCGACGGCCCCGCTGAGGTTGACGGCACCGGCCGCCGGGGTGATGGCGACCAGGCCCGCCACGATGCCGGACGCGGCACCGAGCGACGTGGCCTTGCCGTGCAGCAGCCGCTCGATGAGCAGCCAGCCGAGGATCGCGGCCAGGGTCGCCAACGTGGTGTTGGCGAAGGTGCGGCCGGTCTCGGAGTAGAACTGCGAGAGGAAGGCGTCGGGGTCCTCGTCGAAGGTCGTGCCGAACACGATGGAGCCGACGTTGAAGCCGTACCAGCCGAGCCACAGCATGCCCGCGCCGAGCATGGTGAGGGTCAGGTTGTGCGGGCGCATCTGGTCCTTGGGCCAGCCGATGCGCTTGCCGAGCAGCAGGACCAGCACCAGGGCCGCGACACCGGCGTTGATGTGGACCGCGGTCCCACCGGCGTAGTCCTGGGCGCCGATGCGGCCGCAGATCAACGAGTCGGGGGTGCAGCTGAAGACCATGTGGGCCATCGGGAAGTAGACGATGACCGCCCACAGGGGCACGAACACCAGCCACGCCGAGAACTTGAGCCGGTCCGCGACGGCGCCACTGATCAGCGCGACCGTGATGATCGCGAAGGTCATCTGGAACATCACGTAGATGTAGTTGTCGGTGGTGACACCGTCGAGCCAGAGCAGCTCGAACGGGTTGGCGAAGAACGTGCCGTCCCCGCCGAAGCCCATCGACCAGCCGACCGCGACGTACAGGATGCCGACGATGGCCGCGGCGATGAACGACATCATCATCATGTTGAGCACGGACTTGGATCGCGACATGCCGCCGTAGAACAGGGCCAGAGCGGGCACCGTCATCATCAGGACGAAGGCGGTCGCCACCAGCATGAAGGCGTAGTAGCCGTCCACAGAACCTCCAGGGAACGTTCGGGGGGATGGTCCGCGTTCGCCATGACGACGGTGTCATGCGGCGGCCCACCCTGTTGGCCAGAACCCTGCTGGGGCGACGTTTCCTCGTCTGCCGCGTCGTGTTGCGGGCATGCAACGGATGTGCCCGTCGTGTTACGTCCGTGTGAACGACCTCGGCGAGCGGCGGCGACCCGGGCGAGGACCGGTGCGGGGTCCCCCGCCGTCTACACTGCGCCGCATGACCGGGAGCCCACGGGACGCTTCGTCTGCGCCCGTGCACCAGCCCGGTCGCACGGGGGTCGTGATCGTCAACCACGACAGCGCGGACGACACCGCGGCGTGCGTGGCGTCGCTGGAGACGTCGCGGGACCTCGACCTGGACATCGTGGTCGTCGACAACAGCGACTCCGCCGCGTCCGCCGACGGGTTGCGCACAGTGCTGGGCCACCGGGCCGAGGTCATCAGCAGCGGCGCCAACCTCGGGTACGCCGGCGGCAGCAACGTGGGCATCGCCCGGTGCCTCGAGCGGGGCAACGAGTWCGTCTGGCTGCTCAACCCCGACACCCGCGTCGAGCCCGAGACCCTGCCCCGGCTGCTCCAGGTCTTCGACGACGTCCCCGACTGCGGCGTGGTCGGGCCTCGCATCGTGCACCCCGGTGAGCCGGCCGTGATCTGGTTCGACGGCGGCATCGTCGACGAGACCAAGCACGGCGAGACGCGCCACATCCACCAGGGCCAGCCGGTCGACGGCGCCGAGCCGCCCCGGCGGCTCGAGGTCGACTACGTGACCGGCGCCTCCCTGCTGGCCCGCCGGACCACGCTGGAGACAGTGGGGCCGCTGCCCGAGGAGTACTTCCTCTACTTCGAGGAGACCGACTGGTGCCGCCGCGCCCACCGGGCCGGATGGCGGATCGTCGTCGACCAACGTGCCCGGATGGTGCACCTCAAGAGGTCGAGCGGGGCGCTCCCCTCGCCCTACCATCTCTACTACATGACACGGAACCGCTACCTCTTCGTCGAGCGCTCCCTCGGTGGCGATCCCGAGGCGGCGCTGGCGCACCTGCGCGGCAAGTGGGTGCGCAACTGGCGTCGTACCGTGCGGCGCGCCGCTCCGGAGTGGCTCGAGGAGTTCGACGCCCTCGTCGAGCGGGCCTCCGCGGACGCGCGCGCCGGCAGGGACGGACGCAACGAGGAGGTCTCGCACGTGCCGTGGCCCGAGGACCGGACCAGGGAACGCGCCGTCGCCGCGCCCGCTGGCCCCGGCGGCAGTGACCGCCACGAGCAGGGAGGCGTCCGATGAGGGCCAAGGACGACACCACCGCGGTCATCGACAGCACGCTGGCCGGCGGTCCCCGGGTCCTGCACATCGGCGTGCAGCCCTCGACCGTGCCGCGGCGACTCGCCCAGGAGCAYGACCGGGAGGTCGAGTGCCTGCGCTGGCCCTTCGACGGGGGCGCCGACGAGCAGTGGGGTCCCGAGGTCGACCTCGCCGACCGCGCCGACGAGTGGGTGCAGCCGTTCCTGGTGGCTCCCGTGGACGTCGTGGTCGTGGAGCACGTGCTCGACGACGGCCCGTCCCCCGACGCCTTCCTGCGCACCCTCGGCTCGGGGGCGCTGGTGCCGGGCGGCCTCGTCGTGGTCTCGGGTGCGCGCGACCTGGCGACTCCGCTGCAGTCCGCCGGCTTCACCCTCGAGAGCGAGTCCGCGACCGAGGACGGACGCCACATCACGGTGGCGCGGTTCCCCTCGTTCACCACCGCGCGCCCACTGTCGCCCGAGGCCGACGGCGCGAGTGCCGCCGAGAACCGTCGTCTCGCCCACGAGCTCGAGCGCACGCGCGAGCTGCTGGGACGCGAGCGCGCCACCATCGCCCGGGAGATGCAGCTGGGCAAGGACGAGCTGCTCGCCATGGACCGTCAGGTCGCCGAGCTGCAGGACCGGCTCCAACGGCTGCGCCACAAGAACGTCCTGCTACGGGCCCGCGTCGCCCAGGTGGCCCGCGAGCGCGACCTCGCCGAGGCCCGCGCCGCGGGGCTCTCCGACGAGCTCTTCCTGACCCACGACTCACGCGCCGTCCGGGCGGTGGCCTCGATGGTGGAGCGCGCCCGCCGCAGGCGGTCGTCGTGACGACCGGCGACTCCGAGGAGCAGAGCGCCCTCGACCGCCGTCGGGCCCGGTACCGCCAGCTCGTCGACGGCGAGCTCGCGTCCGGCGACGGGGAGCGCTACACGTTCCTGGTGCGCTCGGTCGACCTGCGCAACCCCTCCCCCGACCTGGTCGCCGCCGCCGGTCTGGGGCTGGCCCTCGTCGACCGCGGGCACGGGGTGCGCCTGGTGCCCCAGCACCGCTGGCACCTCGGCGGCTCGACGGACGTGTGGGTCGCCGCCGCTCCCGAGGTCGACCCCTCGCTGGCGCCCGCCGATGCCTGGAAGGTCGCCTGGGCCCACGACAGCACCGACGAGTGGGCCGACCTGGACCACCTCGTCGCCTTCGACCGTGTCCTGGCGGGCTCCGGGACCGCCCTGGCCACCCTGCGTCGGCGCACCCCGCGCGCCGACGTGGTCCTGCGCACCGGCGTGGACGCCGAGCTCTTCGTCCCCGCAGGCACCGCGCGCACGGAGGTCGTCGCCCTCGGCGTGCACGTCGACCGTGGTCGCCCCGTACAGCCCCTGCTGACCGACCTGCCGCTGGAGGTGCCCCTCGCGGTGCACGCGGAGCCGCTACGCACCATGCGGAGCTCGCTGCTGGGCCGGCTCGAGGCGCCCGTCGCCTGGCTGCGTGCTCCCGACGTGCTGGGCACCGCGTTGCTCAGCGTCATCGAGATGCCCGTGTCGGCCGTCACCCACGGGACCCTGTCCGCGCTGGTCTTCGAGAGCCTCGCCTCCGGCGCCCTCCCGGTCCTCAACTCGCGGCTCGGCGCCGTCGAGGTCGACCTGGACCTGCCGACGTACACCACCTCCGACGAGCTGGGGGAGATCATCACCGAGCAGCTGGCGGACCCGGACCGGACGGCCGCGCAGGCCGCCGCGCTGCGGGAGCTGGTGCTCGACGGGCACACCTGGGACCACCGCGCCGCCGAGCTCGACGCCCTGGTGCGGACCCGGGTGAACGTCGAGGCGGCCGCACCGCCCACGAAGGCGCTCCACTACTTCCCGGACTACAACCGGGCCAACCCGTACCAGGGCATGCTCTTCGCCGGCCTGGACGCCGTCGACGCCTACCCGGTGGCCGTGGCCGACGTGGTCGCCCACCTGGAGAACCGTGCCGTCTCGGCGGTGCCGGGCACGCTCAACATCCACTGGACCACCCCGATCCTGCAGTACGCCGCCGGCCCCTACCGCGCCGCGATCGAGCTCGACCGCTTCAGCGCCGCGCTGCACAAGTTCCGGGCCGCCGGCGGACGGCTGGTGTGGACGCTGCACAACGTGCTCCCCCACGAGGCCAAGCACGTGTGGGCCGAGACCCAGCTCGCCCAGCTGCTGGCCGACCGCGCCGACACCATCCACGCCCTCGCCGAGATCACCGCCCGCCAGGCGTCGGAGGTGCTGCGCCTCGACCCGCGCAAGGTGGTCGTCATCGAGCACTCCAGCTACCTGGGCCGCTACCCGCAGTGGATCAGCCGCGACGCCGCTCGCGCGCAGCTCGGCTTCGGTCCCGACGACAAGGTGCTCGTCGCGCTCGGCGGCATCCGGCCCTACAAGGGGCTCGGTCGGCTGCTCGACGTCTTCCACGAGCTGGCCGACGAGGACCCGGCGCTTCAGCTGCTGGTCGCCGGCAAGCCCGCCCAGACCCAGGAGACGGCCGGCCTCGAACGCCGGTGCGAGCAGTCACCGCGGGTCATCTCGGAGTTCTCCCACGTCCCGGACGACCAGCTCCAGGTCTGGTTCGGGGCCGCCGACCTGGCCGTCCTTCCCTACTCCCGCATCCTCAACTCGGGCGTGTTCTGGCTGGCCCAGACGTTCGGGCTGCCGATCGTGGGCCCCCGTACGGGTGCCCTGCTGGACCTCGCGGACGAGCCCCACGTGCGGCTCTTCAACCCGCGCGACGACCGGTCCCTCAAGGAGACGCTGCGTGCCGCGGTGCACGACCTCGTGGACGACCCCGAGCGGGCGACGACGGCGCGTGCCTCCTCCCTGGCCACCGCCCGGTCCCGCCCCCCGCAGCAGATGGCGGCCGACTTCGCGACCTTCATCGAGCCCCTGCTCGGCAGCGAGCGCCCGGCGCGCCGCGCGGCAGGATGAGGTGGTGAGCACACCGTGATCGAACCTCCCATGAGCTCCACGGCGCGACACTCCGCCCGCGACCTGGTGGCCTCCGGGCTGCTCGACCTCGACTGGATCGCCGCCCAGCTCGGCACCGAGCCCGGCACCGCCGAGGATGCGGCGCGTGCGGTGATCAACACCCCCGACATCTCGCCGCACCCGTTGTTCGAGGCGACGTGGCTGCCGGGCAAGGGCGTCTGGCAGGCCGGCGACCTCCCGCCGTCCCTCTGGTACGTCACCGAGGGCCCACGCCGCAACCGGCTGGCGCCACACCCGCTGATCAACACCGAGCGGATCCACGAGGAGAACTCCGCCGCCCGCGACCACGAGTTCGGTCCCCTGGCCTGGTGGGCGGCCCACGCGACCCGGGACACCCCGCTGCCGGTACGCCGGGGCTATCCGCACATCTCGTGGGGCGAGTTCCGCGACAACGCCCTGCGCGCGGCCCGCGAGTGGCAGGTGCTGTCCTACCTGGACGCCAACCCCGGCGCCCACCAGCACTCCCCCGACACCGCCGGCCCGGTCGTCAGCGTGCTCATGAGCGCCCAGGACGTCGGCCCCCTGCTGGCGCCGACCATCGCGGCGCTGCAGGCCCAGACCCTCGACCAGTGGGAGCTGCTGGTCCTCGACCGGGGGTCCATCGACGCCACCGGGACCCTCGCCTCCGACGTGGCCGCCGGCGACGCCCGCGTCCGCGTGATCATGGGCTCGCGCACGCAGCTCGGTCGGACCCTCAACCGTGGCCTCCAGCGCGCCCGCGGTGAGTTCGTCGCCTTCCTGGAGCCGGGACACCTGTGGCACCCCGAGTTCCTCGCGCGGGCCGTGGGGGTCCTGCGCGCCGGCGACCGCTCGGCCGTGCACGCCTTCCCCGGACGCGAGACCCGGCTCTCCGGCGAGCTGGTGACCGCCTCCCAGTTCGACCTCGGCACCACGCTGCTGCGGCGCTCGGTCCTGACCGCGCTCGACGGCTTCGACGAGGGTGACTCCGAGGAGACGGTCGCCGACCTCGTACGCCGCCTCCGCACCGGTGACCTCGAGTGGGCCAACCCCCTCGTGCTGCTGCGCGGCGTCACCGAGGAGACCCCGGAGACCGTCAACTGGGAGGCCGCCCAGGCCACCGCGCGCGTCGTCGGGCAGACGAGCGTCGTGCTGCCGATGGGCATGGGCAGCCGCGGCACCGTCGACTGGCTGCTCGCCGGAGGACCGGACGTGGACGTCGTCGTCGTCACCGCCCGCGACCGTCGCGGACCGCACCTGCTCACCTCGGCGCTGGCCGCGCTGCTGCCCGGCGTCACCAGCGTCTCGGTCCCCGCCGGCACGTCGATCAGCTCGGCGATGAACATCGGGATCGCGCACAGCACCGGCGACACCGTGGTCCTCGTGCGCCCCGAGGCCCAGCCTGCACCGGGCATCATCGCTCCGCTGACCGCCGCCGTGCGCGAGGAGGGCGTCGCCGTCGCGCAGCCACTGGTCCTCGACCGGCGCGGCCTCATCCTGTCGGCCGGCGCGAGCTTCCCCCGGGGCGACGACCGGTTCGGGCTGCTCCTCGGCGGCTTCCCCGCCTCGGACGCCCGCCGGCTCGGACACACGGAGATCCCGGCACCCGCCTCCCCCGCGGTCGCCCTGCGGGCCGACCGGCTGACCGCCCTGCGCGGCCTCGACCCGCTCCTCGAGGACGTCCTGGCCGAGACCGACCTGGGTCTGCGTGCCTTCGCGACCGGCGCCGGCACCAGTCTGCTGGTGCCGGACGTCACCGTCATCTCCCGCACGGCGTACGCCGACCCGGCCGCCCTCAAGGTGGCCCTCTCCGCGCTGCGCTCGCGACGCCACGCGATCCCCGAGGACCGCACGGCGCTGCTCTGGCACGCCCTCGGCTTCGACGTCACCGGCGTCCGCACCCAACGGGTCGCCGCCGACCCGGAGGACCCGGAGTCCGACTCGGTGCTGCTCCAGCAGCACCTGGTGCGCCCGGTGCGCGGCATCGACGAGAGCCCCCCACGCCTGCGCTGGACCATCGACACGGCGGCTCCCGCCGGGCCCCGGGGCGAGCGGTGGGGCGACACCCACTTCGCGCGCTCCCTGGCCGCCGCGCTCGAGCGGTGCGGCCAGTTCGTGGCGGTCGACTCACGCGACGCCCGCCACCGCTCGTCGCGCGACCACGACGACGTGGTGCTGGTCCTGCGGGGCCTCGACCTCGTGGCACCGCACCCCGACGCCCTCAACATGGAGTGGATCATCAGCCACCCCGACCTGGTGACGGCCGAGGAGATCAAGGGCTTCGACCTCGTGTACGCCGCCAGCGTCAGCTGGCCCACCCAGGTGCGCCGCGACTGGGGGCTGGAGGTGAGCCCCCTGCTGCAGTGCACCGACCCGCGCTACTTCCACCCCGACCGGGGCGTGCCCGACACCGGCCCTCCGGTGCTGTTCGTCGGCAACTCGCGGGGTGTGTTCCGCCACGCGGTGCGCACCGCCCTGGCGGCCGATGCCGACGTGACCGTGCACGGCGCCGACTGGGACGAGTACCTGGACCCGCAGATGGTGGCCTCCAGCGGCGTGCCCAACGACGAGGTCGGGGTCCTGTACGCCTCGGCCGGGGTGGTGCTCAACGACCACCACGTCGACATGCGGCGGGACTCGTTCCTCTCCAACCGGCTCTTCGACGCGGCGGCGTGCGGGGCCCGCATCGCCACGGACGAGGTCTCCGGGCTCCAGGAGACCTTCGGGGCGCTCGTRCAGCCCTTCGCCGACGAGCACGACCTCGCCCGCCTGGTGCGACCGCCGTACGCCGCCTTCCCGGACAACACGACCCGCCGCGAGCTCGCCCAGCGGATCATCGCCGCGCACACCTTCGACCAGCGCGCGGCGACGCTGGTCGACGACGCGGTCAGGGCCCTGCGGGACCGGGAGCGCTGAGCGAGCCACCGGCCGCGGAGTCGGGGGCGGCCCGTATGGCGCGTCCCTCAGCCGAGCAGGGCGTCCACGAAGGCCGCGGCGTCGAAGGGCGCCAGGTCGTCGGCACCCTCGCCGAGCCCGACGAGCTTGACCGGGACGCCCAGCTCGCGCTGGACGGCGACGACGATGCCGCCCTTGGCCGAGCCGTCCAGCTTGGTCAGGACGATGCCGGTGACGTCCACGATCTCGCTGAAGACGCGGGCCTGGATCATGCCGTTCTGGCCGGTGGTGGCATCCAGCACGAGCAGCACCTCGGTGACCGGGGCCTGCTTCTCGATGACGCGCTTGACCTTGCCCAGCTCGTCCATCAGGCCGGCCTTGTTCTGGAGGCGGCCGGCGGTGTCCACGATGACGGTGTCGATGCCTTGCTCCACGCCCTGCTTGACGGCCTCGAACGCGACGCTGGCCGGGTCGGAGCCCTCCGGGCCGCGCACCACCTCGACGCCCACGCGCTCGCCCCAGGTCGCGAGCTGGTCGACGGCGGCCGCGCGGAACGTGTCGGCGGCACCGAGCGTGACGGTGCGGTCCTCGGCCACCAGGATCCGGGCGATCTTGCCGACGGTGGTGGTCTTGCCGGCGCCGTTGACGCCGACCACGAGCACGACGCCCGGTCGACCGTCCGCGCCGCTCACCTGGAGGCGGCGATCCATGTCGGGGTCGACGAGCGCGATGAGCTCCTCGCGGAGGACCTCGCGGGCGTCGCTCGCGGTGTTGCCCTCGACGCGCAGGCGGGTGCGGAGCCGGTCGACCAGCTGCTGGGTGGGGGCCACCCCGATGTCGGCGGTGATGAGGGTGTCCTCGATGGACTCCCACGTGTCCTCGTCGAGCCGGTCACGGCTCAGCAGTGCCAGCAGGCCCCGGCCCAGGGTGCCCTGCGAGCGGGAGAGCCGCTGGCGCAGGCGCACCAGGCGGCTGGCGGTGCCCTCGGGGCGCTCGAGGGCCGGCGCCTCGGGCTCGACCTCGACCGGCGGCGCGGTCTCGACGTCCGTCTCGACGGTCGGCGCCTCTGTCGGCGCCCGGGTCGGAGCCTCGCTCGGCGCCTCGGGGGGCGCGATGACGTCGGTGCCCCCGGCCGGAGGCACGCCCCTGCGCCGGCGACCCGACGTGACGAGTCCCGCGAGCGTGAGCACGCCGACGACGGCGATGCCGATGATCAGATACAGCCAGTCACCCATGGGGCAATCCAACCAGACGGTGCGGACCCGCTCAGGCGCGGATGTCCTCGTACTCGCCGATGGTCGGCAGGGCGTCGACGCCCTTGCGCATGGCGCTGCCCACCTGGGGCACGACCGGCAGGTCCTCGCCGCGGTGCGGGTAGGCGACGTACACGACGACGGCGGCGGCCGCGACGAGCACGAACAGCATCACCAGGGTGATCACGAGCATGACTTCATCTCCCGAGGACGGCGGACCTGGCTGCCAGCGTGGCACAGCACGGCCCCGATCCCCCATTCGGGGCGGGCCGTCGACGTGTCCCCTCCGCTCAGGGGCGGAGCAGCGGTTCGACGGCGGCGCGGATGGCGTCCGGCATCGGTACGACGGGTCGCTGACCGGCGCCGCGCTCGTTGTCGACGTAGACGTGGACGAAGCGCCCCTCGGCGGCCGCCTCGTCGGAGTCGCCCTGGAAGAGCCCGATCCGGTAGACGATCGAGGAGGTGCCCACCTTGTCGACGACGAGCCCTGTCTCGATGGGCTCCGGGAACCCGATCTCACGGAAGTAGCGGCACGACGTCTCGGCGACCACCCCGATCCGAGGCAGGTGCCGCACGTTGGTGCCGGTCGCCTCGAAGAGGTGCGCGTTGACCGCGGTGTCGAAGAGCTCGTAGTACGTCGCGTTGTTGAGGTGCCCGTAGGCGTCGTCGTCGCGCCAGCGGGTGGTCACGGTGCGCCAGGCGACGTAGTCGGCACGGGTCGGCAGGGGGGCTCGTTCACTCACGGCCGTCACCCTAGGACCCGCTCCCCGGTCAGGCGGTCGCGGCCCGCTCCAGCCGCTGCGAGATCACCGCGGAGACGCCGTCGCCGCGCATGGTCACGCCGTACAACGCGTCGCCGACCTCCATGGTGCGCTTCTGGTGGGTGATGACGAGGAGCTGGGAGTTCTCCCGCAGCTCCTCATAGATCTGGAGCAGCCGGCCCAGGTTCGTGT